>JAUWBP010000032.1 GCA_030601665.1 Hadesarchaea archaeon
ACCCCACGGCGTTTGGGCTGAAGATTCACTCGCAACAAGGCATCGTAAGCTACACCAACGATACGCAGTACTTTGATGAACTCGCGAAGCACTTCAAAGATAGTCGAGTCCTAATAGCAAATGTCACGCGCCCGCTGGCGATGCGAATCCCGTGGCACCTCTGCTCTGACGACCTAATCGCGCTCCTGAAGCAAGTAAAGCCAGAACTCGCAGTGATGGTCCATATGGGTATGCTTTTCTTAAAACATCCACCCGAGAATGAGGCGACTCGGATTGAGGCTGCAACCGGTATAAAAACGGTGCTGGGCTACGCCGGGCTACGTGTCAACCTTGACAAAGAAATGAAATTCAAGCGCCCTACTAAGCAGCCTAGTTCGGAAACTTTTGTGCGATTACCCCCGGAGCCCACCGTTAGGGCAGAATAGCCGAATTGCTTTATATCCCTTTAAAAATTACTTTCGGCCACCTCTCTCCCCTACAGGCGCTTAAATACCCAATCAAAAGGATCCATGCGGGGTAAGATTGTCGTACGTGATACACTTTTGGCAACTGCCACAAACAAGAACGTATGTTATACTACCAGTCTATTTAACACGAAGACTTTTTCATCACATAAAGCGATGCGCAAAATCTCTTTACAGAGCATCTAAACTGACTGGTGCCCATAGACCAACGATACGTGCGTTGCACCTAAAACCATTCAAACCGATTCGCATCGACATCCTGAAAAAATTAAGTGACTACCTCACTGAACATGACCACGCTGAATTCTCGATAGACAATCTTGAAGTGAAGATAAAGTGGATTGGTCACCCATTAAGTTGTGGGATAAGAAATCCAAAGTTACCATTTAGGATCGATACCGTGAATGCGGTACGAGTGATTGTAGCGATGTTTAACGACGGATACATTGGCAGAGGTGGAGCACGGGGTCACGGAGCCATGCACTACTACAATGAAAATTCTGTGCTCAGATCAAGAATAATAGCTTCAGCAGTAGATGCTTTCGGCGGAGATAAGGAATCATATCCGGTTCGAGAGCATAGAGGTAATCATCACATCCCTTTTCCTAGCGTGGTACGTGATCTGATGAAGCAGATTGGAGTACCCGCTGGACGCAAAGTGAATCACAACTCTCATATCCCTTCTTTAATCCACGCCAGCAAACGTCCTGACTTATGGCGTGAATGGCTACGACAAACCGCGGATGACGAGGGAGGGGTGCGGCTCCGCCACAAAGCCAAATCCAGACACATTTACTGGAGACGTTGCATTAGCTTTGAGCCGAAAATCCTGGTTAAAATTAAAAAACGAGAAAAACCATTTTTAGAATTAACTAACGAACTTAAGGAAACTTTTGTTCATCGTATGCCAAACTTATTGAAAGAAGAAAAAGAGCTCCTTGATCGTTTAAGCATCAAATGTGAAGTACGCCCACTATCTTTATACAAAATCAAAACTGGGGAATATCGAGCAAAATGGGAACTGTATATTGGCGGTAGAGAAAATCTGGAAAAGTTTCATCAAAATGTTGGGTTTGCCCATCCGCGAAAAAGCAGGTTATTGTTTGAAGCATTACACTCATACAAGTAGTTGTTGAATTTTTAAGTGAATGGATTGTTTTATATCGGCGCACCTAAACTTGTGATGAAGGAGTGCTCAGACGCTCCTGTGCAAAAAACCAAGGAGGAAAAAACCAAATGGAGGTATCGAAGGATTACAACCCACTGGATGTCGAGCCGAAGTGGCAGAAGCGGTGGAAAGAACTCGAGATTTACCGCTTTAAGCGAGACGATTTAAAAACGCCGACCTATGTGATTGATACCCCGCCGCCATATTCCTCGCAAGAGGGTGGAACCGAGCGGAGAGTTCCACATGGGTACCGCCCTAAACTGGACCTACTTCGATATCGTCGCGCGCTACAAGCGAATGCGCGGCTTCAACGTGTTTTTCCCACAGGGCTGGGACTGTCACGGGTTGCCGACTGAGGTTCAAGTCGAAAAGCGCTATGAAATCCGCAAGGGCGATCTCCCACCCGAAAAATTCCGCGAGCTCTGCATCAAGCTGACCGAGGATAACATCACCCACATGCGGGAGGAGATGAACTCGCTTGGCTTTTCAATCGATTGGTCCACCGAGTACCGGACCATGGACCCGGACTACTACAGGCGGACCCAGCTCTCCTTCGTGCAGCTCTACAAACGTGGTTTGATCTATCGGGGCGAGCACCCTGTCAACTGGTGCCCTCGATGTGAGACAGCGATAGCAGATGCCGAAGTGGAGTATGCAGATCGGGAGGCGACGCTCAGCCACATCAAGTTCAAGCTCCACGGCGAGGACGAGTACCTCACCATCGCCACCACCCGACCCGAATATCTCCCCGCATGCGTGGTCGTGGCGGTTTACCCCGGGGACGAGCGCTACGGGAAATACGTTGGAAAAAAGGTCGAAGTGCCTCCATTCGGCCAAGTCGTCGAGCTCATCGAGGACCACGAGGTCGACCCCGAGTTCGGCACGGGAGTTGTGATGGTCTGCACCTTCGGCGATAAAACCGATGTGCGCTGGGTGAAGCGCCACAAGCTACCCGTGGTCAAGCTCATCGATGAAAAAGGGAACATGAGCGAGGCGGCTGGCAAATATGCTGGGCTGACGCTCGAGGAGTGCAAGCGCGCGATCGCCGATGACCTCCGCAAGGCAGGACTGCTCTTGAAGCAGGAGAAGCTGGCTCAAAGCGTCGGAGCGTGCTGGCGGTGCAAGACACCGGTCGAGATTCTGACAAAGCCTCAGTGGTTCATGCGCGTGCTAGATTTGAAAGACAAGGTAATCGAGGGCGCCAAGCAAGTTCGTTGGGTTCCCGAGTACATGCGGCAGAGGTTGATCGACTGGGCTGAGTCGATGGACTGGGACTGGGTGATCTCGAGGCAGCGAATCTTCGCAACTCCGATTCCTGCATGGTACTGCACGGGCTGCAGAGAGCCGATTGTCGCCGATGAGAGACAGCTGCCCGTGACCCCCGCGAAGGATAAACCACTGGTCGAGCGATGCCCAAAGTGCGGCGGGGAAAGCTTCGAGCCCGAGAAAGATGTGCTCGACACTTGGATGGATAGCTCGATAACGATTGCCGTCCATGCCGGCTGGCCCGAGCTCGATCGACGCCTTTTCCCGGCGGACCTCCAGCCCAATGGGACCGACATCATCCGCACATGGGATTACTACCTGCTCGTCCGGCACCTAGCACTGCTGGGCGAGGCGCCCTATCGCACGGTGCTCATCAACGGCATGGTGTTCGGAGAGGACGGGCGAAAGATGTCGAAGTCGCTCGGCAACTACGTCGACACGACCATGGCGCGAGGCAAGTACGGTACCGATGCCCTCCGCCAGTGGGCAGTGATAGGAGCCTCCACAGGTTCTGACATCCCCTTCAACTGGAAGGACGTAGACTTCGGCTACCGGTTCATGCGCAAGTTCTGGAACGCCGCGCGTTTCGCCGGACCCCACCTGAACGCGAAAATTGCCAAGCTCGACCCGAAGAAGCTCAAGTTCAGGCTCATCGATCGCTGGGTCCTGAGCCGTCTCCACCGCCTGATCGAGCAGACCACGGGCTGGCTCGAGGACTTCCAATTCAACCACGCGATGGGCGCGATCCAGACCTTCGTGTGGCATGAGCTCTGCGACATGTACATCGAGGAAGTCAAACATCGCCTTTACGGCGACGATCCCACTGCCGACGCCGCACGTTACGCGCTTTACCACGTTATACTGACCGCCGCCAAACTGCTCGCTCCCTTCACGCCGCACTTCTCCGAGGAGATTTATCAGACCTACTTTGGCAAGGATCACCCGTACCCAAGCGTTCACATGTCAAGCTGGCCCGAAGTAAACAAGAAGCTTATCGATGAATCAGCCGAGCGAGCCGGCGAACTCGCGAACTTGATCGTGGGTGCCCTCCGACAGTTCAAGTCCGAGCGCAAGATGGCGCTGAGCAGGGAGCTCCCATCGGTCGTGATTTACACTTCCAGTAGGGAGACGGCGAAGCAGCTCAAAGAGGTGGGGGACGACATCGCCGGTACCATGCGCGTTGGCAAGCTCAACATCAAAGTGGGAAAGCCGAAGCTGGCTGAACGCGTGCTTGCAGTCGAACCCGAAATGGCAAAGCTAGGCCCACGCCTACACGCAGACGTGAGGCTAATAGTACAAGCCTTGCGCGAGGCGAAGCCGGAGGATCTTGCTAAGCAACTGGCCAAAGGGAAACTCAAGCTCCGCGCGGGTGGAAAGCGATTCGAACTCGCACCCGAAGATGTGAGGGTGATAAAGGAAACCGCGAGCGCCGGGCGTAAGGTTGAGGTCATCGACATCCAAAAGCCTGCGCTAACCCTGCTGATAACCAGCTCACGAAGCGGTTTGGTTAGACGGAGAACAAGATCAACACGAAGAGCGCGACGAAGATCATCATCATGATTAACCTACTGCGCGCCATGCGTTTCCGTTGTTTTTTGAAAATGTCCTCGCACGAGGGTGAACAAAAATATTTATCTTGCTCTACCGCCTTTCCGCAAACAACGCAGTGCCGATGGTCTTCGGGCATCTTATCATCCTGGCACAATCGTGGTGCCACTATGCTTCGCTCCCCTTAAAATCTCCGGTAAGCGTTTGATCTCGCGCTTCCCCAGCACAAGCGTTCGGATGCCTGTCCGCTGGATGAGCTTCGCGCCCACGGGGTCGATGACAATGCTAATCCCCGGTTTCATTTTTTTTCCCGCCACCAACTTCATGAGCTCCCGCACGGTCATCAACTTGAACTTCTTCGCTCTTGGGTTGAGCTTAGGATCGACTGTGTAGACCCCACCCACATCCGTGAAGAAGACCAAAAGTTCGGACCTGCTCGAGCTTGCCAACATCGCGGCAACCGCATCGGTGGTTTGCCCTGGCACTACGCCGCCCATCACGGGCACCTTGCCCTTGAGCATCACCCTGACCGCCGCTTCAAATGTGGTGAGGGGTTCCCGCTCCGCGAGATCACCGAGGGCGGTAATTAGCAGGCGGGCGTTCAGGCGTGTGACATCTATGCCCACGAGGTCGCAGTGGATGCTTGAGGCCTTCAATTTTCGTGCCGCTTCGATGTACTTGCGCGAGGGCTTCCCCCCACCCGCGACGACGAGGATATCATGCTTCTGTGACTTGAGCGCACGGAGCGTCTGGGCTATCGCTAGAATGCAATCCACGTCCAGATCCTCGGGCGCCAAGATCGAGCCGCCAAAGCAGAAAGTCACCCGCATCCATTCGCCAAAATAAAGTCGACAGCATGTTATTAACACTCACGGTCGAAATTTATGACGGCGATGCGAATGCCCGTCGATACCAAGGCGCGTTATCAATTCAAGCGGATGCTCGAAAATCTGGCTGGCAAGCGCGGCCGAGGGACTGAGCTCATCTCGGTCTACATTACTCCAGATTTCGACCTCACTAAAGTCGTCCAACAACTTCGGGATGAGAAGGGGACGGCTGCCAACATAAAATCAAAGGCGACCCGAAAGAACGTGATAAGCGCCCTTGAGAGGATTATCCAGTTCCTGCGCACCTACATCGATGCCCACAGGCGCTCACCTCCAAACGGGATAGCCATATTTTGCGGCAACGCGGCTGGGCGCGATGACACCGCGGACATCCAGCTTTACTGGATCGAGCCTCCCGAGTCGGTAACCATTCGCATGTATCGTTGCGACCAAGAGTTCGTGCTCGAGCCGCTGCGCGATATGCTTCAGGTTAAAGAGAACGTGGGAATTCTCGTCATGGACCGGCGAGAGGCGACGCTCGCGACCCTGCGGGGCAAACACATCGAAATCGTGAGGAGGCTCACCTCGGCTGTGCCGGGAAAGCATAGCAAGGGGGGTCAGTCCGCGCGGCGCTTCGAGCGCCTGCGGGAGATAGCGGTACATGATTTTATGAAGCGCATCGCCGAAGCCACCAACAAGATATTTTCGCAGATCCCTGACCTGCGGGCGATCCTAGTCGGTGGGCCTGGGTCGACCAAAGATGAATTCTTGAAAAGTGAATTGTTGCACGATTGGGTCAAGCGGAAGATCGCCGGGGTGCTCGATACCGGTTACACCGATGAGCAGGGGATAAAGGAAGTGGTCAACAAATCAGGTGAGGTGCTCGCCGATCTCGACATCCTGAAGGAAAAATCGCTCGTCCAGCGCTTCATGGAGGAGCTCGTCGCGGGCAAGGGATTGGTCACATACGGCGAGCTGGATATCAGACGTTCCCTCGAGCTGGGAGCGGTCGAGCTGCTCCTTATCTCGGAGGACCTGCGGAGGAACCGCGCGCTCGCGCGATGCCAAGCTTGCAGGCACGAGCTGCGTGAAACCGTTGACGATATCAAAACTTACCAGAAGCAGCTGGCGGGGCGGGCCTGTCCCAGCTGTGGCGAGACAAGGCTGACGCTCGTCGAGAGCAAGGACGTCGTGCAGGAATTGCTCGAGCTGACGGAGCGGTTCGGCGCGCGGGTGGAGTTCATCTCGACCGAAACCGAGGAGGGCAAGCAGCTTCTCGTGGCTTTCAAGGGCTTGGCGGCTATTTTAAGGTTCAGACCTGCTGCGTAGTCAGAAAGTAGTAAATACAATAGGTAAAAATTGCTCTTTTGGGTAAGATCCATGGAACACAGATTTTTCGAAGAGAAGAAAACCAAACCAGTCAAACTAATTACAATAGCGGTTTGTATTATCGCAATTTGTGCGACTCTAGGCTATTACTTCTTGACTAGGGGAGGCCGAGGCCCTGCGAGAATTCTCGAGATTACGCATTCGCCCCAAAATCCTTTGCCTGGAGAAAAAATAACCATTACAGCCACAATTGATAATGCGTCGGGCCCTCCGCATCTGAACTACACTTACTACTTCGCTAGGGGCTCAGGCGGCGGGGGAGGGGGAATATGGGATTCTGTAATTGATGGAAAATATACCAAACAATTGCGAGGCTCAGAGAACGGCACAGAGATTTCATGTTTTGTAATAGCTTGGGACGATTCCGATAACCTCACCATATCGGATGAATACATCATCCAAGTAGGTCATGTAGAACGAAGTAACATAACTTCGTTAAGGATATCAAGTGTAAGTCATGATCCCCCTCCAAAACCTGGAACAGCGACTAGTATCAAAGCTTATGCCAAGGTTCAAAGTGATGCCCCCCCAATTGACGTGGAGATAATTGTGGTTCGTTTTGGTAAACATAGTTCCGGCGGAGGAAGCGGTGGGATGTTCTCACAAACCGAGAATGAATACTGGCATTATATCAGTCCCCCTCTGTCGAGCGAATAGTCAAGCGGCACAACTGTAATGTTCAAAATAGTCGCAAAAGACGACACAGGGAATACAGCTTGTTCTGAATGGACTACGTTTACCATCTCATAGAAAGGTCATAGGTCAAGTGCCTAAACGCCACGATCTCAAATATTTAATTTGCTCCTTGGTCGGCTTTTCCAGCCCTACGCCAAGCGACTTGAGCTTAAGCTCGGCTACCCTCCGATCAATCTCGGCTGGCATGTCGTGGACCTTTGGTTCTAGTTCCTTGCCGTGCTCCGCGAGGTACTCCACGCCGAGCGCCTGTAACCCGAAACTCATGTCCATTATCTCCATCGGGTGCCCGAGCGAACGTTCGCCAGCCAAGTTCACCAATCTCCCCTCCGCCAGCAGGTGCAGCCGCCGACCGTCCTTGAGCTGGAACTCCTCCACGTCAGTCAAGACTTTCCGACGCTTGACCGAGAGAGAGGCAAGCCCTTTCAAATCGATCTCAACGTTGAAGTGCCCCGCGTTGCACAGAATCGCCCCATCGCGCATTCGCCGCATGTGCTCCTTCCGGATGACCCCGATGTTGCCAGTTGTGGTTATGAATATGTCACCGATGCGCGCAGCCTCCGCCATTCGCGCAACCCTGAAGCCGTCCATCGTCGCCTCGAGTGCCCTGATCGGGTCGATTTCTACGACGGTCACGATCGCGCCGAGCCCCTTCGCGCGCGAGGCTATGCCGCGCCCCACGAAACCGTAACCCACCACCACGATTTGTTTGCCAGCGATCAACGTGTTCGTGGTCGCCATGATTCCCTGAAGGGCCGACTCTGCGGTCCCGAAGCGGTTATCGAACAGGTGCTTTGCAGGCGAATCGTTCACAGCGATGACAGGGAACTTCAGCGCGCCCCCGGCCGCCATTATCCGCAGCCGGTTCACGCCCGTGGTCGTTTCCTCGCACGCCCCCCGAATCTTCCGAATTAGTTCGGGACGGTTGGCGTGGGTTGCCGAGATGAGATCCGCACCGTCATCGATTAGGACATCTGGACGGTGATCGAGGACCCGGTGGATGTTAGCGTAGTAGTCCTTCTCACTCTGCCCGCGCCACGCATACACGTTTATGCCATCTTCCAGGAGGGCCGCAACGACCTCATCACGCGTCGAGAGGGGGTTACATCCCGCCAGAGCAACTTCTGCCCCTCCCGCGACCAATGTTCGGACCAAAGCAGCAGTTTTTGCCTCGATGTGCAGCGCGGCTCCAACTCTTAACTTTTTAAGCGGCTTTTGCTTCGACATCTCCTTGCGGATAGTCATCAAGACTGGCATGTGGAGCTCTGCCCACTCAATCATGCGTTTGCCTTGGGGCGCAAGCTTCGTGAGTTTGACATTAGAAATCATTTTGCTGCCTCCCTTCGCGCAAGTAAGTCATCCGCAGCTTTCTGGGTCTCCTCCAAAACTTTAACCTCGTCTAGGGTCAAAACCCGGCGCTCCCGCATCAGAACTTTACCATCCACCACTACCGTGTCGACATCCCCCCCGACTGCGCTGTAGACCAAGTGCGAGATCACGTTGTGCAGGGGTGCGAGGTGTGGTTTTTCCATGTCGACCATCACGATATCTGCCTTCTTGCCCATCTCAAGCGAACCTATTTTGTCCTGGAGGCCCAAAGCGATTGCGCCATTGATCGTCGCCATTTCAAGCACCACCTGAGCGGGCAAG
>JAUWBP010000087.1 GCA_030601665.1 Hadesarchaea archaeon
AGAGAGGGAATATTCGCAGGAGGAGATATTACTCGTGGGTCGGCGACTGTTATCTCGGCGATAGGGGATGGAAAAAAAGCCGCTAGGGCGATGGACAGTTATCTCTCTTCAGGCGGCAGTTTGAGAAAAAAGACATCCCCCTAGAAAATGACTCACGTTTTAGCTTATGGATTTCTTACTTCGCTTGGCTCTATCCAAGGCTTTCATTAATGCACGCTTTACCAATACTTTACTAACTTCAATTTTATAGAAGGGAGATGCGCGGATTGAGGTTGGCCGTGGCTTTAGCTCCTCGGATGCCGCTTGGGCTGCGTTCTCAATGTGGGACTCTTCCAATACCTTTCCTTCGAGCAAGGTTTCCGCTCTCCTAGACCTGATTAGGGTAGGCCCTACGCCTCCACCGACTACTACCCTGGCCGTTTTACAGGCCCCGTTGTTTTCCAAAGTGACCCGTACGGCCACATTTAATGTAGCCAAATCGCTAGCGGTTCTACTGATTCTGAGGAACGCCGTTCCCGAGCGAGCGGGTGGACTTTGGATGTGAACTTCTGTGAGTAACTCGTCACTCTTCAATGTGGTTTTCCTGATACCCACGAAGAACTCTTCCAAAGGGAGAAATCTTTCCCCACTTTTGCCGACTATCTTTGCCTTGGCATCTAGGGCTACAAGCGCTGGTGGAATATCTGCGGAGGGAAGTGCATTGCATATGTTGCCTCCGATGGTAGCCATGTTCCTAATTTGAACCGTCCCCATCGCTTGTGCTGCCTCAAAAAGAAGCGGATATTTCTCTTTAATCAATTGAGACTCCTCGATTTTCCGAAAAGTTGTTGTAGCTCCGATTCGAAGGCCCCCTCCGTCATCAGTTACGTAGCTTAAATTTGGGATTTTCATCAGGTTGACCAAAAATTTTGATTTAATTCTTCCTTTTTTCATATCAACGAGTAAATCCGTCCCTCCAGCGATCAATTTGGTGTCCTTTCTGTGCTTAGCAAGAAAGGTTATCACATCGGAAATCGTTTCGGGCTCGAAGTACTCGAAGTCGGTCAACAAGATCCTAGCACTCATGTTAATGCACCCGTCTTTCTTTCAAGCCCTCGCGGATCCTTTCCAGAGGTTTTTTCCCTCCCAATGCGCTCGGCAGCCAGCTTGATTGCTTCGATTATCTTCACATATCCAGTGCATCGGCAGAGATTTCCTTCGATCGCCCTCTTAATCTCATCCTCGGTGGGATTTGGATTCTTGTCGAGGAGGGCCTTGGCCGAGAGGATCATCCCAGGGGTGCAAAAGCCGCACTGGATCGCCCCAGTTTCGACAAACGTCTGCTGCAACGGGTGCGGATTTTCATCAGTTCCAATCCCTTCTATCGTGGTGACCTTTTTTCCATCCACCGTAACTGCGAGTGTTAGACATGAGAGAACAGGTTCTTCGTCTATGAGCACGGTACAAGCGCCACATTCTCCAGTGCCACAACCGTATTTTGTCCCGGCTAGGCCTATATCTTCTCTTATTACATTTAGAAGCAATTCATTTGTTTTCACCCCTAGTTTTTTGGGTTTTCCATTAATTGTGAATTCTATTAACTTCTTCATTCTTCTCCCATCCATCTCTTTCAAGCTGTATTTAATAATCTTCTACAAGATTCTTAGAAACCTCTCCTATCTTATACTGAAAGGTTCAAATGTCATGAGAATCCTAAATAGTTGGGACGATGATCAGAATGGGGCGGTCGATGTGGTCGAAAGAGAGGAAATGCAGGAAGTAGTGAAGAGATATCGAGAGCCGATTGAGCTCATCATAGGTTCGCACTCGGCGCTAGATGCGAGGTATGGCGCACGAAACTACGGGTTGAGATCTGTTATTTACACCACCGAGAAGAGAGCGAGGATCTATCTCCAAAACCCGATTGTAGGGGATCCGGGCGAGGTAGTTGAGGACCTTCCGAAGCTCGTGAAGAGGGACATGATTTGCGTTAGGGATCCGAGGGATATCAAAAAAGATGGAAAGTGGAAATGTGCTTTGGTCATCCTTGATAAATATTCGGATATCGTCAAACACGCTGATGAAATGATCAATTTGGAATGTGTACAGATACCTAACCGAGCCTTTACTGTCTATGTTGGGGGCGATGAGCGTTGCAGCTTGATCGAGGAAAAATTCACAATCCCCATTATGGGTTCAAGAAAACTTCTCAAAATCGAGAACCGCGGGGAGGTTGACCGCGATTATTATTGGTTCGCAGAGAAAGCGGGGATACCCTATCCCAAACCATATGAGTTCAAGATAGTGGAGGGCGGGATCAAATTCAAGGAACCCATCGAGGGGCCAATGCTGATGAAAGCTGAGCATCCCGCTCGTAAGTTTGAGAGGGAGTTCATCTTTGCAGCGGATTCTGGTGACTTGGAGGAAAAAGTTAGAAGGGAAATGAAAGCTGGAAACCTTGATCGAGAGTCCTTGGAAAGCGCAAGGGTGGAGGAAATAGTCCTGGGTCCTCACGCGAACTTCAATTTCTTCTTTTCTCCATTAAGCGCGGAAAAAGATTGGGGAGACACGGATGTTATGTTTGCCGAACTTTACAGAGTTAGTTTAGAGAAAGCAAGGGTTCACCTCGCAAACGAGTTCCTCTCTATCGATGAACGGAGGGAGACCATACTCGATGGTTTAAAGAGGCTTCCGGTCGACGTACAGCTAAAACTTAAGAAAATCCCATCCTTTGAGGTCACGGCTCATGTTGCCATGAGCTTGCGTGAATCCTTATTAAAAGATGTTCATAGATTTGCCGACGCTTTCCTAATGGCGACCCGAGAATATGAACCCCCTGGCTTAATCGGAGCGTGGTGCTTGCAGACGCTCATAACGTGGTCTGAGGTACCAGGCGTAGCGGTCGAGTATGGCATCTATGACGCTCCGGAGGGAAAGGTCTTCATGCACCTTCCAGTCACGCAGGATATTGCAGTGAGGCATGGCGGGGGGACCAACGTGCATCAGGGGGTAGGATCACAATATGCGAATGCGAAGTACCAGCAAAGGATGAGCATGGGGGACAGGATAGCCTTAGAGATACGACGGGCTTGGAAAGAACGAGCTCTTGAAAAAATCGTGACTTGAAGTTTTTGATGGAAAGGTTCACATTTTAGGAATAAAGAAAATTTAGATGGCGGCTGTGATTTTCGGTCACAATTATCCCATACTTGAATGTCGTCATCCCGAGAAGCGTACTGGCTGATTTTTTTCTCATTTCCCATGGCTGTTCTCTTAAGTTAAGATTTTCATCAGGAAATGGGTTTATTTCTCAGCTTTACTGATTTCAAGCTTTAATTAAAAATATGGGGGGCTCTGAAAGGTTCAAATCTCATGAGAATTCTAGATTAGTTGGGGCAATGAAGAAAAGAGGGTTACGCGATTCAAGATGAGCTAAACCTCGACCTGAGCCCCATTATTTTCCGAGTGGAACTTCTAGCTCCATCAGGTCGCGCGCGACGACGGTGTTCGGGAAAATTTTTTTTGCCTGCTCGAGAAGCACGGCGTCATCATCATAGCGCGGGCTGATGTGAATGAGGGCCAACTGCTTGACGTCGGCCTGCTTCGCCACCTCTGCGGCCTCGCTGGGGGTCGAGTGGGTGCTCTTCGCCGCCTTTTCAGCGAGCTCGTCGGCGAGCGTGCAGTCGTGGATGAGTACGTCGGCCTTTCGGGCGAGTTCGACGATGCGCTTGTTCGGCCGGGTATCGCCTGTGTACACCACTTTTCGCCCGGGGCGGGGTGGTCCCAT
>JAUWBP010000042.1 GCA_030601665.1 Hadesarchaea archaeon
GGGAAGCGCATCGAGGAGGTCTGTGGCGAAGAGGTGCTCCGCCGGATCCTGCGTGGGCGCTACATCAGCCGAAAGGAGTACCGTGGGAAGTACTATCAGCGGGCGCTCCAAGTCCGAACTCTAATCCGGCAGGAACTCATGAGAGCGCTCGAGCGGGTCGACGTCATCGTGGGACCCACCGTGCCTAAGCTCCCCCATAAAATAGGTGAGAAAATTTCTGTGAGTGCTATGTATGCTTATGACTATCTTACTGTCCCCGCCAACCTTGCGGGCATATGCGGGGGGGTGGTCAAGGCTGGCGATGTCAACGGCATTCCCGTGGGATTACAAATTCAAGGCAAAGTGCTCGGCGAACTCGATGTGCTCAAAGTCATGCGGGCTCTGGAGGCTGCGGCATGAATGGAGGAGAAACCGCAAACCCGGCTAAATGGTCGAGAAACGCAGCCGTGGCGAATTTTGGGGCTGCGGGGTTTGCGATATTTGCTTCCATCTTCATGTGGCACGCCAAAGTTATGCTGGCTGTTTTTAGCATCGCTCCGCCTCCATGGCTACCTTCTATGTCAGCAGGAACTTTTTACATCGTGGTATTTACGGGAGGAGTTCTCGCAGCAATTGGTGGTGTGCTCTCATGGAAGAGAAAATACTACATAGGAGCCATCATCATCACGATAATTAGTTTTATCCTTGCAGGGAACTTCTTCTCCTTATTAGCCTTGGCGTTTTTGCTGGCCGCCAAGGGGGAGTTTGCGCGAAAGGTTGGGTGGAAATTATGAAGGTGAAAATAGGGTTAGAAATCCACCTGCAGCTGGCGACTGAGCGTAAGATGTACTGCGATTGCCCCACCAATTACCAAGATGTCCCTCCAAACACGAACGTCTGCCCGATCTGCACGGGCATGCCTGGGTCAAAGCCCCGCCCCCCCAATGAGCGGGTAGTAGACGCGGCGATTGAGATAGCGCTCATGATTGGGTGCGAGGTCATCACCGACAAGACCGTCTACATCCAACGCAAGCACTACGATTACCCAGACCTCCCCAGCGGCTACCAGCGCACGAGCCTGCCCATCGCCCTGGGCGGGGAGCTCCAAAGAGTGCGAATCCGGGAGGTGCATCTCGAGGAGGACCCGGGGCAGTACGACCCGGTAGCCGGCACCGTCGATTACAACCGCTCTGGCGTACCCCTCGTGGAGGTTGTGACCGAGCCCGACATCCGGTCGCCCGAGGAGGCCCGGAGTTTCCTGCGCACGCTCACCCGGGTGCTCGAATATACGGGAAAGGTCAGACCAGAAGCGGGAGGGGCGATGCGTGCCGATGTCAACATCTCGCTCGAAGGTGGAGGACGGGTCGAGGTCAAGAACATCAACTCGGTCAAGGGGGCCTACCGCGCGCTAAAGTTCGAGATCCTCCGCCAGCGCGAGAGGCTAAAGAGGGGTGAAGTAGTCGTCCGAGAGACCCGGGCTTACCTCGAGAGCCAGATGATCACCACCCCCATGCGCGGGAAGGAGCTCGAGGAAGACTATCGCTATATTCCAGACCCGGACATCTTCCCGCTCATCCTCGACAAGGCCCGGGTCGAGACAGTCAGAAAACAAATGGTCGAAGCCCCCCATCTTCGAGAAAAGCGCCTGGTCAAACAATATCGAATCTCCCCGGCCGCGGCGGGGGTGATCGTCAGCGAGCGGGAGCTGGCCGACCTCTTCGAGGCCGTCGCAAAGGAGGTGGACCCGAAGCTCGCCGCAACTTGGTTCCAGACGAAGCTCAAGAAAGTGCTGAATTACACAAAGCTGCGAGCTGCCGACATCAAGTTCACGCCCAACCAGCTTGCCAGCTTGCTTCAAATGGTCGGGAGGAAGCAGGTAACGCCCGAGCAGGGAGAGCTCGTCCTGCGAGAACTCGTGAAGGAACCAGCGGAGCCAGAAGAGTTGCTCCGAAAGCTGGGACTTGCGCCGCTCGAGCGGGCTGAACTCGAGGCCGCCGTGGCCAAAACACTCGAGGAGAATCCCAAGGCTGTCGAGGACTACCTAAAGGGGCGAAAGGAGGCCCTGAATTTCTTGGCCGGCAAGGTGATGAAGCTCACACGGGGGCGGGCTGATCCCCGAATGATCACCAAGCTCCTCCGGGCCAAGCTCAGGGGCAAGAGGAAGCGGAAGATTAGTCGGCGAAAAGCGCGTTCAAGAGTATCTCGGGCTTGAACTCGACTAGGTCATCATACCCTTGTCCAGTTCCCAAAAACAAAATCGGCTTGCCGGTCACCTGAGTTATAGATAGGGCCGCCCCTCCCCGAGCGTCAGCGTCCATTTTGCATAAAATCGACCCACTTATCCCCACCGTTTGGTCGAAGGTTCGCGCCTGCTCGACGACATCGTTTCCTGTAAGGGCATCCCCCACAAAAATCGTGAGGTCGGGCTTCGCCACCCGTACAATCTTCCGCATCTCATCCATGAGGTTTACGTCTGTCTGCATCCGCCCCGCGGTGTCGACGAGGACAACATCTAGGCCACGGGCTTTTGCGTGGGCTATCGCATCGTACGCGACGGCTGCAGCATCTGCCCCCCGCTTTTGCTTGATCACACCCACACCAAGTCTTTCGGCATGAATTTCGAGCTGCTCTATTCCAGCTGCGCGGAAAGTATCAGCAGCTGCGAGTACCGGTTTGTAACCTCGATTCATCAAATATCTCGCGAGCTTGGCTATGCTGGTGGTTTTACCATGGCCGTTGATCCCCACGAAAACTATCACCGCTGGCTCGCCCCGCGCACGCTTGGCGTCGATGACCTTGAGCAGGTCGACACTCTGCTCGGTCATTAGGACCTCTTGGATCGCCTGACGGAGCACTTCATCCGCGAGCTTCTTGGGGTTCTCCCGCAGGCCGAGCTTCCGCCCCGTCAGGCCGGCCTTCACGCGCTCGATGACGTGGTCGGCGACCTGCACCGCGACATCGCTCTCGAGCAAGCCAACTTGAAGCTCCCAGATGATATCCTCGACATCCTCCGGGGCTAGCTCACTCCGGATGATGCGCTTCACAACCCGCCTTAACGCCCTGCGCGGTTTTCCGGGAGGTGGGACCGCTGGCGGGGCCTTTGGCGGGACTTCGGGTGGGGCCTCTGGAGGGGCTTCAGGTAGCGTTTCAGGTGGGGCCTCGGGCGCTGCCTTCTGACTGACGCGTTCCACTACCCGTTTGAGTTTCTGTTTCAGCTTCTCGAACATCGAGCTTCCCTTGAGGTCACTCTTTCTTGGCCTTCTCGAGGATTAGCTCAGCCTCTGGCCTTAAGGCCTCCATGCGCTCCTCGAGCTTCCCCAGCTCCTCACGCGCTCGATTTAGAGCTTGCTCGAGCTCCGTCCTTCGGGCCTCTAGCACTGTGAGAGCATCTTCAGAACTGCGCTCCGCGGCAACATCCGCGCCAAGTCCGGTAATCACCTTCTCCGTCGTGGCCAGCTTGGCGGTGACGAAGGAGTCCGAGCCCATGGGCACGAGGATATCGGTCCCCGGTTTGAGCCCCTTTACGGTCTTGATCACCTCGAGGGTCATCGAGAGCTCGGACAGCGAGGCGGCGAGCAACGAGAGGTGCTGGTGAAGGGCCTCGGCTGTCGATTGGTGGCTGCTGAGCTCGCCTAAGATACGCTGCAGTTTTTTCTGCTCATCATCATTTAATTTTTCCATCTAATCATTCCAACATAGCTAGTATTCGAGGATCCTTTACTTCCTCGGGTTTAACCTCGACCGCCTCATCTATATGAATTAGGTTGCGCTTGACCCTGTGCTTGCTCCCGAAATCTGAGTACACGCGCTCGAGCGCATGCTCCTTAGAAAGCGCCAGCAGCTCGCGCGTGAAGCGCTGGCGGTAGAGGCCCTTCTTGAACCAACCCCGAATGCGAAATATCTTCATTTAATTACCTCATATAAACCCTAATGCGCTCTCCACGCGGCCCAGCTCGGGGCCCGTCGTCACCTCGCCCGCGATCGCCCCGTTGGAGTTCGCTACCACGCACAAACCCACATACTTCACCCCACCGCATGCGGTGCCGACCTCCGCAGGTACTCGAAGGACATTAGAGAGGTGCTCGATTTCCTCGCTTGACACATCTGGGTGTACGAGCGCCCCCTTGTTGGTCGCCACGCCAGCCGCGCCGACGTTTTTGATGCCGGCAATCGTCCCGCGCTCGACAGGAACTCCCAAACTTTCGCCTATGGCCCCCAAGAATCCATCCGGTAGGTCAGGATTCGCTAGTGCGCCTTTGTCATTTGCAAGCACGATATTCCCGAACGCGGTGAAACGCCCGGGCACGCGTAGGACCTTCACGCCCAATTTCACCAACCCTTTTTCTCTCATGAGCTCGAGCAAGTCGGAACACACGAGTGCCCTTGAATTCCCCGTCGCAAGCACTCCGAGGAGGGGACTCCCGTCGAAGCTGGTATTGAGCACGGGAACGCCGAGCGCGTCCAGCACGAGCTGCTCCCGCACGTGAAAGCGTTCTGGGAGCAATGCAATTTTGTCGGTAGTCAAGGCGAAGACGCCCAAGTACGGAATTCGACCAAAGCTCACCCTGACGATTGCCATTGCGCCACCTATTCAGCCAAGAATGCCTCAACCGAGCCATCATCCTGCTTGACGACCCGCACCCGGATTCGCGGCAAGGGATGCTCCGCCCCGCGCTCCCAGAGTTTGCGGTTCAACACCTGGTCGAGCTTTATCTTCTCAGATTTCATGTGACGCCTTAGGAACTTGTGCACGACCTTGACGGTCCGCGACGTCCGCTTCTGGCGGGGCACCCTTTTGGTTTCCCTCAGCGGGATGACGTAGATTCGCTCCTCGGGCATGGACTCATCTACGGTTTTATGCGTTGCCTTCGCCAGCTGCGCCGTTTCGCGTGAGTACGCACCCTTCCCCCGGTTTTTGCCATCACCCATACGGGGGCGCGCCTTGTGCGCCTGGCGGCTTTCCCCAGCCTTCGCTTGAGCGGCGCTGGTTTGTTTCGCGACATCTAAACCCTCTTTATCTTGAACTTGTGCTTGCGCGCCTGCAACCTGCTCAAAATATCGCGCAGCTGGACGTCGGTAATCTTTGAACCCAGTCTTCCCGATTGAGCGAGCTGAATCAACTGGAGCTCTAACTGCTCGGCGAACTCGGGTTTCGCAGCTCGAATGTTAGCCAGCCTACTCCGTGCCTCTGGAGTCATTATCTGCAGAATCGCCAGCCTTTTTTGGATCTCGTATTGCCTCCGTTGTTCGGCCTGGCCCTGCTGCTCCTCCACTCTTGCCCTCAGCTCAAGCATCTTTCGCCTGCGCAGTTCCTCAATTTCCTCCTCTTCCATCATCCTCAAGCCCCCTCCTGCTCTACAATTATCCGCTTGGCCAAATTCTCAAGCATCGCCACGCCTTTGGGGGTAATCTTCCGCCCACCTCGCTCAACTTTCTTCACGAGGCCAACTTGCTCGAGCTGTTGAAGGATGGTGCGAATGGCCTTGCCCCCTGCCTTGCGAAAGTGCTCTGGTGCCTGCCCGCGGTTCTTTCGTCCGCCGTAGCAGGTGCGAAGTCTCGAGATGCCGACCGGGCCGTTCAGGTAAACCCGCCTAAGTAGCGATGCTGCACGCATGTGCCACCAGTCGGGCTGCTCGGGAAAGCGCTCCTTGTGGACCCCTGTCTTGACGTAGTGACTCCACTGGGCTGGCTGTAGCTCGCTTAGCTTTTTCAGCTCCTCTTTCAGCATTGTGAGGAGCGCCTTTGGGTCGACTTCCTGCATTGTCATTTTTCCACCGTTAGCTCATTTTCGCTACCTTCGGACCATCTTTAATATTGTCATCGCGCTTAAACTATTTTTCGCGCTTCGGCCCGTACGGCAAACGGGTGATCCTGCCGCAGCGTAGACAGGTGATGACCACACAGGGGGGGTCAGGGCGAGTTCGGACGCGGCACGTGACGCTGGGAACCCAAAAGCTCTTGCATCGCCTGCAGAATTTTCGCTTCAGGTGGGGTGGGAACCTGACGTTGTAGCGCGTCGCGAGCTTCCATGCGAGCTGCACGTAGCGATCCGCGAGCTCCGGGCTTTTCTTAAAGACTCCTTCGGCCAGCTCGAAGAGGCACCCCACTCGCTCGGCTGCCAGCTTTTTGTATTCGTTAATTGGAGCACGGCGCGCACGATGGCGAGGCATGGGTTATCTCCTCAGGCGAAGTTCCTGGATACCTAAAGCATCCTCATACGCGTATATCGCCCGCGCGGTAACGGTTGGGGCGCGGAGCAATTCGGGGTCTATGCTCACCAGCTCGTCTGAAAGCTCGGCAACGTTCGATAAAAACTCGCCGCGTGGGAATCCACCAACTACCACGCAAACTTCATCCTCCTTCGAGAGGCCATCGAAGAGTTCCCTGCAGAGCTTTCGCTGCCCCAGCTCGCTAAACGTTGTAATTTTTTTCGACTTGATTCGCTCGATTAGCTCGGCAAGCGAGGCGTTTTCGAGACGGAGCAACGGATTCTCCGGCGGCGCTTCACCTGTGAGGAAGAGGTGCTCGATCAACCCTGTAAAGCGGTTGAACATACGGGGGAGGCGGGTGGATGGATCCACGGTGATGATTTTGTTGTGGCGGGTATGGATGTAGGTGCGAAGTAGCCCTTCCCGGTTGAGGGGTGCATCGAGTGCGAGCAACAGACAAACGTGCACGATGTCCGGCCTGCCGCGTCGGTCGCCATCGGGCAGCCTCCGCATCGCTTGGTGGTGGAGGCTCGAGTTCAGCAAAAGTTCGGTAGGGCGTCTTCCCCGGCGCCGCGCATGCCACTGGATGACACGGTGGTTGGATATCTCCCGCGGCACGGTCTCCAGCTCGGCATCCGCTAGGATTAGATGAAGCGTGTAAGCACCAACTTCATTTCAGCAAACAGATATTTTAAGCTAGGACAAAGGACGCATGGGTCAAGCACTCCTGGGTGGTTGGTTTTGAATGTTCCCCTTGAAAGACGAGAACCCGACGCGGAGGAGACCGGTCCTAACTTATGCTTTGATTACTACGAACGTCGCGATCTTCGTGGGAACGCTGGTTATTGGGACCCTCGATCAAGTTAATCTAGAATTTGGGATGAAGCCGAAAGAAGTGCTTGCGGGGCAGAACCTTCACACCCTCTTCACATCGATGTTTTTGCACGGGGGGATCCCGCACATCCTCTTCAACATGTGGTACCTCTGGATTTTCGGTGACAATATCGAGGACGTGTTGGGGAGGAGGAAATTCATACTCTTCTACCTCGGCGCGGGTCTGGTGGCTAGCTTCGCGCACGCCTTTTCCGACCCCACTTCAACGATACCAACGATCGGCGCTTCAGGAGCCATCGCGGGGGTGCTCGGAGCCTACATACTCTTGTACCCGTGGGCCAGGGTATACACAATCGTCTTTTTCATTTTGGTTATGATACCTGCTTCGGTATTGATAGGTTTCTGGTTTGTGTTGCAGGTGTTCTCGGCTTCCGTGCTTTGGGCGGCTGGGGCGACCACAGGGGTGGCGTACTGGGCGCACATAGGGGG
>JAUWBP010000068.1 GCA_030601665.1 Hadesarchaea archaeon
ATTTCCAAACTCAAAATCGGGAGCGCTCATTACACCACGATATTGAACGAACACGGCGGCACGAAAGATGATGGGCTCGTCTATAGCCTGGGCGAGCAGGAGTTCATGGTCGTGTGCAACGCTGTCAACGTGGAGAAAATAGGCACTTGGCTAGCCCAGCACGCGGGCAAGGAGGTTGAGGTGAAGGATATCACGATGAGCACGATCATGCTGGCATTGCAGGGGCCTCGAGCTCAAGAGGTGCTCCAGCAGCTCACGGGGTTCGAGCTCCAACAACTCAAGCGATTCAAGGCCACCCTCACGGAGGTCGCGGGAGTCCAGGTGCTCGTGAGCAGGAGCGGCTACACGGGCGAGGACGGGTTCGAACTCTACATCACCGATGAACCAGCTTCAAATCCCACACGAGGTAAAAAGCTCTATGATGCTTTGATGCAAGCTGGCGGGGGGTTTGGGATTAAACCTTGTGGGTTGGGTGCACGCGATACAACACGCCTTGAAGCTGGGATGTGTCTTTATGGCCACGAGCTGACCGAGCAGATTACGCCCCTGGAGGCGCGAATCGACTTCGTGGTCAAGTTCGAGAAGGGGGAATTCATCGGTCGTGAACGCTTGCTCGAGCAAAAGGCCGCTGGGCTCAAGCGTGCCCTCATATGGCTGCGGATGCTTGAGGCGGGAGTGCCGAGGGAAGGGTACAAATTGTTCAAGGACGGTCGGGAGGTTGGCTTCGTCAGCTCGGGCACCTTCTCGCCGCTGCTTAAGGTCGGGATAGCGATGGGCTACGCCACGCCAGAACTCAAGCTCGGGGAGAGGATTTCGGTGGAGATTCGTGGCAAGCCTCGCTCGGCCGAGGTCGTGGGCTGTCCTTTTTACGATTCCGAGCGATATGGTCGTTTAAGGCGTTGAGGATAGTCAAACTATTTGACAACCTCATTAAAGGAAGTGACAACCTCTGGTTGCTGGTTTGCATGGTCACAGAAACAGCCGCCCACCCCTAAGGAAGAAGAGCCTTCGCAATTGACCGCACAGCCCTAGCGGGTTCAGGGCCCATCGGTGATCCTATCACCGTGCGGGTTACTCCAAGACGCTTTAATTCCTCGACGCGCGCAACGAGCTCTTCAACTGGGCCACAAACTGAGAACGCATCGATCATACGCTCGCTCACCACCGCACGGGCCTTTTTCAACTCTCCGACCGTGAGCAGGCGGCGGATCGATTTGACCTCCTCGAGCTCGATGCCGTGGCGCTCGAGTGATGTGCGGGGGACTGATGAGGTAACGAACGCCACCACTCCGCGGGCAGCTTCCCTCGCTTTTCTCACGTCTCTCCCGATCGACGCGGCAAGGTATGCGACGAAATCGAACGCTTCAGGTCTCCTCCCGCTCGCTTGCAGTCCTCGCTTGATGTACCCAATTGACTCTTGTATGTCATCAGGATGCGAGGCATTGATGAGGGCCCCATCGGCGACCGAGCCCGCGATTTCAAGCATGCGCCGTCGTCGTCCGCCGATGTAGATGGGAATCTTATCCACGGGTTTGAACCTAAGCCTCGCCCCCCGACATGAGAAGAGCTCCCCCGTGAAGCTTACGCGGTTCCCTGCGAGTAGTTCGCGAATGATATGGGTCGCCTCCCGTACCGCTGCGACTGGCTTCCGTCGTTCCACCCCCACCGTGGCGAGGAAGAAGGGGTCGCCAGCTGAGATCCCCAGCAGCATCCGCCCTCGCGAGATTTCGTTGAGGGTCGCGATGGCAGCGGCGGTTACGGTGGGATGAACTAAGTATGGGTTCGTCACGCCAGGTCCCAGTCTCACTCGGCGCGTCCCGAGCGCGAGCTGGGCAAGCACGGGGTAAACGTGGCGGTTGTGGTAGTGGTCGCAAACCCAGATTTGCTCGAAACCAGAGCGCTCGACCAACTTGGCAAGTCTGACTAGGACATCCAGTTTCAAATAAGGGACAAACTCCACACCAAATTTCAACTTCGACCCTCGTCGGATTTAAGGCAGATGTACTAATAATACCGTCGGTGTTTGGGTGCAGCTCATGGCTCTCAAGGGGATACCGAAAATAAAAAAAGGTGATGATTTGGGCGAGTTCATCTTGCGCGCAGCTGAAAAACAAAATCTTTCTCTTGAGGAGAATGATGTCATCGTCTTGGCCCAAACCATTGTTTCGAAGTCCGAAGGGAACGTTGTAGACTTGCGCGAGGTCAAACCAAGCAAGCTGGCCGAGCGGATAGCAGCGCGGCTGGACAAGGATCCGCGTGAGATAGAGGTGATCTTGCAACAATCGGATGAAATCGTGCGGCTAAGACACGTGATTATCTCGCGCACCAAACATGGCTTCATCTGCGCGAATGCGGGAGTCGACCACTCGAATGTTGACCCTGAGTATGTGACAATGTTGCCGGACGACCCCGACGCGAGCGCCGCGCGGGTTCGAGATTCCATCAAGCGTAAGCTGAATGTAAATGTAGCTGTAATCATAACCGATACTCAAGGGCGGGCCTTCAGAAGGGGCTGTGTCGGCGTTGCAGTTGGTGTTGCAGGTATGAATCCCTTACATGATCTTCGAGGTAAACGAGACCTATATGGCAAGGAGCTCCGCGTGACGATAACTTCTCCCGCCGATGATCTGGCTGCGGCGGCGACAGCGGTGATGGGGGAGGCGAGCGAGGGCACCCCTGTAGTGGTGGTGAAGGGTGCGTCATATGATCGAAGCCAAGGGAGCGCCCGGGAACTTATGAGGCCTCCTGAGCAAGATTTATTTAGGTGATCGATTGCTAGCGGTTCTTTCTGGCGGCACCGGAACCCCAAAGCTCCTCCAAGGCATCGCGCGCCTGCTCCAACCGGAGGATTTCTCGATCATCGTCAACACCGCTGAGGACGTTGAGATTTCTGGATTGCACGTAGCCCCCGACCTCGATAGCGTGATGTACACGCTCGCGGGGATCGTAAACGAGGGAACCTGGTACGGCATCCGCGGGGACACCTTCGCCTCTCACGAGTTGCTAGGGATCTTGGGCGAAAGGGAACTCCTCCGGATTGGGGACCGGGACCGGGCGGTGAATCTTCGGCGCACGCTGTTGCTTGAGCGCGGCGGGGTGCTCTCGGAAGCCACGAGGGAGCTTTGTAAGAGCTTGGCTGTGCGGGCAAACGTCATGCCGATGTCCGACGATCGGGTCCAAACGCGCATCGAAACCAAGCCGGACACCCTCAGCTTCCATAAATTCTGGGTGGTCCGACGTGGAAAGGACAAGGTCAAGGGCGTGAACTTCAAAGGGGTAGAAAATGCCAAGCCGGCCCCTGGAGTGCTCGATGCGATCGGAAAAGCGAAGGCGATCCTCATCGGTCCAAGCAATCCCGTGACGAGTATCGGCCCAATCTTAGCGATCGAGGAAATCCGAGAGGCGGTCATTCAGAACAGAGAGCGCGTGCTGGCGGTGAGCCCGATCGTGGGCAACGCTGCCATAAGTGGTCCCGCGGGGGCACTAATGCAGGGTTTGGGCTACGAGGTGAGTCCCCTGGGAGTTGCACGGATGTATGAGGGGGTGGTGGGCACCTTGGTCCTCGACCGGGGCGACGAGAGGCACGCGCGGGCAATCGAGGAACTCGGGATCAATACAGCGTTCGCCGATTTGTTCATGCCGGACCTCTCCTCGAGAATTAGGCTCGCGCGCGAAGTGCTATCGCTTGCGGGGGTTCGTCGGGGAGTTGTGGCTAGCAGCACTAATGAAAAATAAATTCTTAAAAAACTGCATTACACAAACTCGTAGGTCGTCGTTCGCTGCCTGGGCGTTCGTCCGAGCTGAAGGATGAGTTCCCTCAACTGTTCGGGCATCATCATCTGCCGCTCTCCCCCGGCCGCGCGAGTGATATTCTCCTCAAGCAATGTTCCCGAGAGGTCGTTCGCCCCAGCGCGAAGCATGAGCTGCGCCCCCCGGGGGCCGAGCTTCACCCACGAGGTTTGAATGTTATCGATGTAACCCGCCAGCATAAGCCGCGCGGCCGCATGCACACGCAAGTTCTTGGCAATGCTTGGTGGCGAACGTTCGCCATCACTCCAAAGCGGGGTGTTGTATGGCATGAACGCCAGCGGGACAAACTCCGTAAAGCCCCATGTCTCATGCTGAATTTCGCGGATGAGTGCCAGATGTTGGGCTCGCTCGCGGGGGGTCTCGACGGTGCCGTAAAGCATAGTCGCGGTCGTGGGGAGGCCCAAGCGATGGCAGGTTTTTACAATGTCGATCCATCTGCTTGTGGTGATTTTCCTCGGGCAGATGATGGAGCGCACGCGGTCGACTAAGATCTCGGCTGCGGTTCCGGGAACTGAGTTCAGCCCAGCGTCACGAAGCGTTTTGACCACTTCCGCTATACCCGTCCCCTCTCGATGAGCGATGTGGTTCAGTTCGGCTGGGGAGAATGCGTGGATATGGATGTCGGGTGAAATCTCCCTGATGGTTTGAAGTATCCCGATGTAATTTCCTATCCCGAAGTCAGGATGCAGCCCACCTTGAATGCAGACCTCAGTTGCCCCAAACGCGAGCGCTTCTAGAACCTTCGCCGCTATCTGCTCGAGTGTAAGCACGTAGGCGTCGTTGTCGTCGGGCGAACGTCTGAAAGCGCAGAACTTGCAAGAACCCACGCAGATGTTGGTAAAATTGAGATTCCTATTTTTCACGTAAGTCACGATGTCGCCCACCCTTCGGCGCCTCACTACATCCGCAACGTCAACCAACGCTTGAAGCTCCCCACCCTCAGCTCGAAG
>JAUWBP010000055.1 GCA_030601665.1 Hadesarchaea archaeon
CTTTGCCTTCCTCATTTCCATACTGACGGCCGATAATGAACCACCCAAAACCTGCAGGGTGCCATCCCTTTCAAAACGCTGAAGATGCAAACCGATTGCCGAGGCGTCCCGATAGAGATCCTTTTTGTCCCTTTCGAGGGAAAAGAGGACTCCGAGGTCTCCATAATCGGTGACCCCTTTCACCACGTACTGCATGGCGAAGATCGACTTCCCCGTGCCTATCTTCCCAGAGACGAGCACGGAGCTGCCCGCGGGGAAGCCTCCTCCCACGAGCTCGTCCAAACCCGGGATCCCAGTCTTTACCATTATGTTACCATCCCTGAGGTTTTCTTCAACGTTTTTTGTTACCTTCCAATATGTTTATAACCATGGTTCTATCAAACGCGCATTTTTCGAGCCGAGAAAATCCCCCCTACTTGTGCTCTCCATGCCGAACGAGGGAATTATCGGGGGAGTTTTTGGAAAACGGGTTATTATCGACGATATCGGATGTTCGGAGTGGGGGAAACGTCAAAAAAGTTAAATTTTAACCTTTAAGGTTCGTTAGCTTTAATTTTTGATAATTCTCCATTCATGAATACCAAATCTCACCCTTTAGCACTTTTAGGATAAAGAATTTCTTTTACTCTGGGTCTTTGTTTTTAACTCCTCGGGCCTGCCCAGCGCGAAATCATTATAATTATCGTTAGTATGATGGATATTGAGCAGCATGACGCCCGAGGATTGGGATTTCGCGGTGCTCAAGAAGCAGATACTCAGGGATGCTGGGTTCGACTGCAACCCGTACAGCGATAAATTCCTAAAACGCAGATTTGACATAAGGATGAGGGCGAATAATGTGGGGTCGTATAGGGAATACGCCGCACTCTTGAAAAGGAATCCCCTCGAACACACCGAACTGATCGAGGCCCTCACGATCTCCGTCACCGAATTTTTCAGGGACCCAGACGTCTTCGAGGATTTTAAAAAGGTCGTCATACCGAAACTGATTGCTGACAAAGAGAGGAAGAAACAAAAGGTGATAAGGGTCTGGAGCGCCGGGTGTGCATCTGGTGAGGAGGCCTATTCGATAGCGATGTTGACGAATGAATTTCTGGGCCCCAAGCTCGATGATTTTACTCTCTCGATTCACGGCACCGACATCGATGATGGAGCACTGGCGAATGCGAAGCGCGGAGAATACACCCCTGAGGAGCTCGAAAAAATCCCAGAAGCATACATGAAGAAATATTTCAGCTTCGATGGAAAAAAGTACAAGATTGACGAAGGGCTTAAACGCTTTGCGAGATTTGAAAAACACGACTTGATTTCCGGAAAACCGTACCGGTACTTTGATGTGATTTTTTGCAGAAACGTGTTGATCTACTTCTCAAGGGAGGCGCACGAAAAGGTCCATATGCTTCTCTACGATGCGTTAAACGACGATGGTTTTTTAATCGTGGGGAAGACGGAACTGCTTCATGGCAAGGCTAGGGAAATGTTCGTACCCGTAGGAGAAAAGGGAATTTATCAAAGACCATCACGGTTCCCCCGCCCATCGCGGGAATTTTGATTTACCCTACCAAACCGGCGATATCCAAGATGAGCGCAACCCGCCCGTCGGGAAGAATCGTCGCCCCAGCAAATTCCTTCCTGCCCTTGAGGATGCCCGCGAGCGGCTTGATCACGGTCTCCTGCTGACCCGCGATGGAGTCAACCATCAATCCGACCACTTCCTCACGCCGCTCCACGATCACCACGGGGCCTATTTTTTGTTCACCTGGGACGCTCAACGCATCCCTCAACCTCAACGCTGGCACGACCTTGCCGCGGTACTTGATGACCTCTCGCTGCTGGACGCTCTTCAAATCGTCCTCCCCGACGGCCACGACCTCTCGTACGCTTCCCAGCGGTACGGCATAGGTTTCGCCCTCCACTACGACCATCAACGATTGGATGATTGCAGTGGTCAGGGGCAGCTTCAGGGTGACTTTGGTTCCAACGTCCTTCTCGGACTGGATTTTGACGGTGCCGCCGAGGGTTTTGATTTTAGTTTTAACGGCATCGAAACCAACGCCCCGGCCGGAAACCTCGGTGACCCTCTTCATGGTAGAAAGGCCTGGGGCGCCGAGGAGATCGAACACCCCTCCGGCGGTCAATTTGGATGCATCATCCTCGGTTATAATCCCTTTTTCCACCGCGACTTTTTTTATCGCATCTGCATCTATCCCTCTGCCATCGTCGCTGACCTCGATGATGACATAGTCCCCTTCCCTTCGGGCGATCAATTTGATTGTACTCATACGCTTTTTTCTGGCATGAGCCCTTTGCTCAGGGGTTTCAATTCCGTGATCGATCGCATTCCTCAGCAGGTGGACCATCGCATCGTTTATCTCATCCATCACCAGCCTATCGAGCTCAATCTCCCTTCCCTCCACGATGAGGTCGATGTCCTTTCCCTCTTTTTTGCTCATGTCGCGTACAAGCCGGGGGAACTTTCCGAAGAGGTAATCGACTGGGGACATTCGCATGGCTAAAACCGTGTACTGCAGATCCGAGGTTAGCCTATCGATGTTAGTCATCACCTCGCTCAATTCCCCGATGTCATATTTCGATGCAACTTGGGCTGCACGCATTCGGGCTATCAGGAGTTCCCCGACCAAGTCCTGCAGCACCCCTATCTTCCCCACATCGACCCTTATGGTCGGTGCGATCTCAACGGGCTTTTTTTTCTCCACCTTCACGACGGCTGGCTTGGGTACTTCTTCTACCGCCGCGGGCAAAACGTATCCCAATTTTTCATAAATCGGAGCCAAGTCGCGCTTGACAATTTTATCGGAGGCGACATCCTCGACCAATGCGCTGGACATGTCCACGCACTCAAACAGCACATCGATTGTCTCTCGATCAACTCGCTTCTCCTTCCTCAGCCTGTCCATCAAGCTCTCCATGGTGTGCGACAGCTTGGATATGTCATCATAGCCCATCGTCGCGGCAAGGCCCTTCAACGAGTGGGCCGCCCTGAACATCTCATTCAAGGCCCCAGCGTTTTCTGGGTTTCGCTCCAGTTCCAGCAGCGATTTGTTCAGGGTCTGAAGGTGCTCCCTCGATTCGCTTATGAACATGGGCTTGTACTGTGAAACATCCATCGCCATCTCGATCCCTACAGCATTTCCATGATTCCAATGGCAATCCCGCTTAAAGGCACCACGCTATCGACGCATCCCAGCTCCACGGCGACTTTCTGCATGCCGAAGATCACCGATGTTGCCTCATCCTGGACCATGGTTCTCCCTCCCCGGTCCTTTATCGCCTTCATCCCAGCGGCACCATCTTTGCCCATGCCGCTCAATAGCACGCCCATGACTCGATCACCATAAATTGCAGCGACCGATTTCATCAGCACATCTATGGATGGCATCATGTCATTCACCAAGGGCCCCTGGTTTAAGCGCACGACCGTTTTTTCGTCCTCTCTTTTGACGACCATGTGCTGGCCAGCGGGGGCTAGGAGGGCAAGACCCGGTTTAACTGGGTCGCCGTCCTCCGCTTCCTTGAGCTCTATCGAACCCTGCCAACTCAGTCTTTCTGCAAAAGGCTTTGTGAAACCCTCGGGCATGTGTTGGACGATCAGGACGGCAAGCGGAAAGTTTCGGTGCAGTTTAGGCAAGATTTCAGACAATGCGTGCGGGCCGCCCGTAGAGCCGCCGATGACGAGCACCTCCTTCTTCGTAGGGGGAGGGACGAACATTTTTTCTATGAGCACTTTTTTCACGGCGGGGAACTCCATTTTTTTGATGTCTACCTCTGCTGCGGCCTTGATTTTGGATATCAGCTCATCCCTCACTTCGTCGATGTCAAGGGAGATGGGTTTGGATGGCTTTGAAACAAAATCCACCGCTCCGTACTCGAACGATTTCACCGCGAGGTCGGCCTCTATCTTGTTCATGGCGGTCAGCATCACGACCGGCATCGGATTTTTGGACATGATGTTGCACAGGGCGGTCAATCCGTCCATCTTTGGCAGTTCCACATCCATTATGACGACGTTGGGCCTGAGCTTAGCGGCCTTGTTAACAGCCTCCACGCCGTCTTTTGCAGTGTCTATGATTTCGATGTCGGGGTCGGAACTCAGCATGTCGGAAATGAGTTTTCGCATGAAGAAAGAATCATCGACGACCAAGACTTTTATTTGTTTTTTCATGCTTTACCCGAGCACTATTTTTATCGGGGCTCAAAAGTCTTGGGGCACACCCGCAGGAATGAATGTAACCAACTATTGCTGAGGTTTCTTTTCTTCAGCCGGCTTTGCTGCCCTCTCCATCTTCCTTATCTCAGCGAATTCTTCCCTGGAAAGCACCTTGTTCAAATCGAGTAGGATGACGAGCCTATCTTTGCCAATCTTTCCGACCCCCTTCAGATATTCTTTGGACACTTCCGTTGTCACAAGCCCTGGTGTTGGGTCGATGTTTTTGTCGGGTATCCCCAGCACGTCGGTCACTTCGTCGACGATTATGCCGATGGGGTACCCCCCAAGGTCCGCGATGACGATTCGCGTATCAGGGCCGGGCTCCTTGGGTTCAAATCCAAATCTTTTTCGAAGGTTGACGATGGGGGTGATCCTCCCCCTCAGGTTGATTACGCCGTCGACAAAAGATGGGGCTATCGGGACCCTAGTAATATCCAGTAGCCTGGAGATTTCCCTTGTTTGCAGCACATCTGCGCCAAATTCCTCGGCGCCGAGCTTGAACACCACGAATTTTTTTGCCGCTTCTATTGCTTCAGCTGCGGCTCTCTCTTCTGGTCTCACTTCCACACCCCGACATTTTCTTTTTATTCTTCCTTCTCTTCCTTTGGTGCTCGTGCTCTAGGCCTTAGAGCAGCCGCTAGAGCGGGCGGCATAGCCGCCGGAGCAACCGCTGGTGCCCTCACCTCGCTTGGTTTGAACCTGGCTACAGCGGGCGGCGTAGCCGCTGGAGCAACCGCTGTCGCCACCACCTCGCCTAGTTTGAACCTACCTATAGCTGCCTGCAGGTTCTGTGCCATGGTCGAAAGTTCCTGAGCCGATGTCGTGAGCTCCTCCATCGATGCTGTGAGCTCCTGGGCGCTGGATGAGGACTCTTGGGCTCCGGACGATGTCTGTTCCGCGATCGTGCTGACCTCCTCCATCGTCTTTACCACGGTTTCGACGCTCGCCACCTGCTGCTTTGATCCTGCCGCTATGGTTTGTGCTGCATCCAAGGTCTGGGCTACGGTCGTTTTGATTTTCTCGATGCTATCCAGAGATTTGGTGGCCGATTCCTTACCGCTCGTGACTCGCTCCATCGCGGTCTTTACAGCCGTCACCGCCTCAGTTGTGTCCTTCTGCACCCCGCGAATGACGTCCGAGATTTCAACCGCAGAACGCTTTGTACTCTCTGCGAGCCTTCTCACCTCTTCTGCGACAACGGCAAAGCCCCTGCCTTGCTCACCCGCGCGAGCTGCCTCTATCGCCGCATTTAATGCCAGTATGTTCGTCTGGCTTGCGACATCCGTGATTACTCCCACCGCCTTACCGATCTGCTCGGATCTTGCCGTTAGGGCGTCAACCGTTTTAGAGATATTGCCGACGGTCTCGGCGATCGTATCCATATCCTTGACGGCAGATTGTACCGCATTTTCACCGGTTGTAGAGGTATCGGTTCCCATCTTTGCCCTCTTGCTCACCTCTTCCGACTGGGTCAACGCATCGGTGGCAGCCTTCGAAATTTCTCCAACGGACTTGGCGGCGTCTGAGACCTTTCCCGCCTGAGTTTGCGCGCCCTTGGCTATCTGCTGGATCGATGATGCCACCTGTCCCGTGGTCTTATTCATCTGCGTCCCCGCGGATGCGACGCTCTGCGATATAGTGGCCACGCGCTCGGAGGCGTCCCTAGTTTCTTTGAGGAGGGCGTTTAGATCGTCTATCGACCTGTTCAGAGCATCGGTCATCGTCCTGATGTCGCCGGCTGTTGGGATTTCCACCTTCTGGGTGAGGTCGCCCTCGGACACGGCTGTGAGAACCCTGCTGATCTCCAGTGCTGGTTTGGCTATCGATTCAATTAGTGAGTTCAGGGTATCCACGACATCTTTCCATGACCCGGTAACTCCCGGTACCTCCGCTCGTTCGGTGAGTTTTCCCTCCGTTCCCGCAACCTTTGATACTCTGGATATTTCGGATGCAACTCTGTTCAAATCGTCTACCAGCTTGTTGGCGGTGTCCGCCGCCGCTTTCACCTCTCCAGCCGCTTCTACGGTTACTTTCTTCGTGAAGTCTCCCTGGGCGACTGCCGTCACGACTTCTGCC
>JAUWBP010000056.1 GCA_030601665.1 Hadesarchaea archaeon
TCTACAAAGTCTTGGGAGTGGTGTTCGCTGCTGTGTCGCTCATCCTAGTAATTAAACTCCACAAACTCTTCGGGTTTAAAAAAAATCTGGCGGTAATTACACCACTCGTCCTATCTCTTTCCTTCGCCAGATTCACGATCACTCCACACCCAGATATGTTCGCCCTAATGCTGGTACTCCTCAGTGTCTACGCCACACTTAGATACGTCCTCGAAGGAAAGTCCGTTTATGCCGCGCTCGCCGTTGGATCTGGGTTCTACGCCGTCATGACAAGAGAAATCGCGCTAATGACGCTTCTCTTCGCGTGGCTTGTGCTTTGGATGAAATACCGTGACCGACACAGAAAGCTGCTCCAGTTAATTATCCCAATTGTTCTCCTCACCGGTCTAGGTTATTATTCGGTTAATTCTGTAATGCGGGGAGAATCCCTACTTTACCCCCTCCAAGGAGCGACAGACTCACAAGCGTACCAGTGGTATTCCGGCCACGTCTCTTTCTGGACCATTTTGGTGAACGGATACTGGTTGCAAGCGCTGGGGGCAGTCATCGCAGCGTTCTCGGTCTTCATCCTCCTGCCCTTAACAAAGCCGCAGGACCGAATTCTAGCGTTGGTGTTTGGGTGCCAAATCATCCTCATATTCGTCCTAATGCCAAGCACAGCGGGATTGGATCGGTACGTAATGTTCACCTTGCCATTCTTAGCCCTTGCCTACGGAAACGTCTTCAAAAACTTTAGACGATGGTTGCCAATCCTACTGGTGGGGATAATTATTATCTATCCTGCCCAGGGGTACATCCTAGAAAAAGAAGTCCCCGACGATTTTGATGATATCATCCACCATCTCGACCAAAATGATTTTGTATTAACGAGGGAACAGGCACAACTTGCCTACAGGGTCGGGTGTCGAGCAGGTTGGACATCGCTGTTCTGGAGTGGGGATTTGTATGATACATTCGATAATGTCGAACGACTCGAAAACTTCATCATGGAGCACGGAGTGACGCATGTTCTGGTTGATAAGGAACTTATCATCGCAGCGGACAGCCCGATGATAGGAAATGAAGCCGTAGGATATCCTCGAGATTGGGTGAACAAAGTCGACGACATCGGTTTAAAGATCGACGAGACCGAGCACTACATCCTGTACGAAATGTAACAGATGAGAAAGATCAGCGGGATCAATTATTGCAGAAGAGAAGAGTAGAACCTGACCCACAGCTTTCCGATTCTTTCCGAGGAGAACTTCTCCGCCTTCTCGCGCGCCTTCTTCCCCATCTTCCGCCAGCACCGCTCGTCCGCCAACAGCCTGAGCACATAATTGGCAAGTTCATTAGAGCTGCCTGGTTGAAACAGGTAGCCGTCAACACCGTGGGTTATTACATCCTTCAGCCCCAATGCATCGGCCCCCACGACCGGTCTCCCGCACGCCATCGCCTCAAGGGCGACCAGCCCCTGAGTCTCCGTTTCAGATGGCATTGCAAAGACGTCGCACGCCCCGTATGCATCTATCAGGTCCGACAAATCTAAATAACGTTCAAAAACGAAGCTATCGGTCAGCCTCTTTTTCTCGACCAGCTTTTTGTACCACGCCTCATGAATACCCGTGCCAATTATCCTGAACCTAGCCCTTGGGTATTCCTTCAAGATCTTGGGCGCCGCTTCTATCAACACCTCTATCTTTTTTTCTTTTCCCAACCTCCCGACAAATAAAATGCAGGGGTCTTTGTTTCGCGGCCTTTTCCCAGGACGAAAGAGGCCCACATCGAGGGAGTTTGGAATCACGTACACGTTTTTCAAACCTCTCTCAACAAGGCGCTCCCTCATCGGGTTGGAAGGAGTCGTCACTACGTTGCAGCGATTGTAAAACATAGTGACGTATTTCCAGGTGAGCCTACTCAGCAGGGGGCCCAAAGTCTCAGAAACGTAATGAGTGTACTCGGGGATGAGCGTGTGGAAAGTTCCGACAGCAGGAAGGGTGAGTTCTCTCGCGGCTTTTATCCCCGCCGCTCCTAAAGCGAAAGGCGTGTGAACGTGGACTATGTCTATGTCCTCCTTCCTGAAAATCTTGGCTACCGTCTTCGGTCTGAAGAAGGCTATCTTATAGTCTGGGCGGATGTAAAACGTGAGGGAGCGAAAGCTGTGTACGTGTTTTACCTTGGTCGGGGCAAAGATATGAACTTCGTGCTTCTTCCCGATCTCCCCTGCGATCGTGTCGATGGAGCTCACCACACCATTGACCTGCGGGCGGTAAGTATCAGTCATCAAGGCTATTTTCAATCTACTACGCTCCAGACCCTTGTCCCACGTGCTTAGCCATCTCCGGTTGGATTTCAACCCCGTGGGGCGATGCTACTTCTCTCATCAATTTAAACTTCACTTTTTTCGCCTGTAAGTAATCCAGCACCTGGTCCAGCCGCTGCAATGCGACCTCGCCAGTAGCAAATCTGCAATCAAATCTAACCCCAGTTATTTTAACAAGCTCCCAAGGGTGATAGTCCAAAACCGTCAGCGGTAATGTTGCCAAACATAAACGCAGCACGCGTGTGGAAAATCCCGGTGGTAAACGGAGAAGACTTGAGGGCCACGTGTTGCGAATTTCGACCAATCCAAAACGAGTGGGGTCTGGACCAATCCTGTAAGATGCGTTCGATGCATCGTAAAGGTAACCCACTCGCTCAAGAGCTGCGAAGGTGTGGGCGTTAGGTCTGAAGTTTGGTGCCCTGAATCCCAATATCCTCTGCCCAGTGACCTCGGTCAAGATTCTTGTTGCCAACTCGATCCTCCGAAGTTGCTCTTTGGCGCCCATTTTATCGAATCTTTCATGCTCATAACCGTGACAGCCAACTTCATGCTCATCTGAAACCTTGCGAATCGATTTGGAAAACTTCTCGGCTGCTTGACCTGTCACGAAAAATGTGGCGGGAACCTCATGCTTCGAAAGTAAATCCAAGAGGGAGGGCAGTCCTTCCTCCATCCCTCGCCACGTGTTTAAAGATGGGGGCACATCCCGCTCGACATCAATGCTGAGTACGACGTTTCGCATGTTCCTCACGTACCTTCTCATAGAGTTCAAGAGTTTGTCTGGCCGCCCTTTCCCAGCTGAACTTCTCACGTACAATTTTCAAACCGCTCTCCCTAAGACGCTTTGCCAGCTGCTTGTCACTCAGGATGCGTGTAATCGCGTCAGCCAATGCATCAACGTCCGTGGGGGGGACCATCAGTCCGTTTATTCCATCTTCGATAACTTCGGATACACCGCCTGCTCTGGGGCACACGACAGGCACACCCACTGCCATTGCTTCCAGTAGCGTGAGGGGAGATGACTCGATTATTGAAGGTAAAACAAATACATTTGCTGCTGCCATCAGTTCTGCCACTTGGCCATGTGACAATGCCCCAAGCATAAATGTCGAATCCTCGATGCCCAGTTCTTTAATCCGAGCACGCAGATTCGCAGCCTCTGGCCCCTTGCCCGCTATCGCCAATTTCGCATCCGGTACGCCCTTGCGCACCTTCAAGAAAGCGGCCACGAGATAGTGCATCCCCTTTCGCCTAACCAACCGAGTTGCGCTCACGACAAGCGGCTCTGACCCAAGTCCTAAGCGGGCACGCATTCGTAAACCGTCAACAGCCGAGTTGAATTTTGATAGGTCGACGCCATTCGGGATGACCTCCATCTTGTGGTCTGGAACGCCCAGCACTCGACAAAATTCTCTTGTCGCGTTGCTGACAACTATCACGCGATTTGCGCGGCATATCATGAGCACTAACGGTCGGTAGAGGAGTTGCCAGATGCCAGCTGTTTTATGAATCGAGTGGCAGGTCAGCACAGATGGTATTCGACGCCTGCGAGCGGAGTATATGGATTGCAATGCCATTGGTGAATACATATCCTGACCGTGAACTACATCGAACCCGCCGAACTTGATACATTCGTGGAGACGCTTGGCAAGACTAGCCGAGATAGCGCGATCGAAACGTGATATGACGAATCCCTTTAGGCGCTTGACCGTTAACCCGTTGAACTCCTCTTCCCTGGCTTGCCTCGGATGGGCATGGGAAAAAAGGGTTGGTTCCACACCTAGCCTAGCCAATGCCATGCCTAACCCCATGGTATAGGCGGGTGCTCCGCCAATGGCTGGGTAAAATTCATCGCCGACCATTGCAATGCGCATGGTGTCACGATTCCGGAAAGATTTGCATGTGATAGATATTAACTTGTTCAGTTCAACTTTCTGAGGTTGGCAACAATCACCCCCCCCCATGATACTCTAAAAGCTTTTAAATTTGGATATTGAAATGAGGTGAAAACGAGGGTTAAAAATGTCTTCCGTGCTCTTCATTTACCCCCCAATTAGCTTTGGCGAAAAGAGTGCGCTTTCCGCCTACTCCCCTCCTCTGGGGGCACTTTATCTGGCAACCATCCTCAAAAATGACGGGCACGAAGTGCATGTCATAGATGTCGAAGCGGAACGGCTATCGCTAAAACAAGTAATCGAAAGGGTAAAATCGATTGACCCTGAGGTCGTTGGATTGACTTGCCTCACATACACGCTTGATCCCTGCAAAACCATAATAAAAGAAGTCAGGGGGGTTACGGATGCTTACATCGTCGTCGGGGGGCCCCATATCGCTGTCGCTCCGAGGGAGTCCCTTGAAAAACTTGGGGCGGATGCATATGTAGTTGGTGAAGCTGAATCGATCATAGAAAAAATTGTAAAAGAAAAACCGCGGGGTGTGATAAATCCAGAGGAAATTCAAAACGTCGACACCATACCTATTCCCGACCGAAGCTTGGTTAAGCATATCAAATACGGCGTTTTTTACGGTATGAATATCAGAGAAAATATGACTGGAATCCTGACCACGCGCGGCTGCAGATATGGGTGCACCTACTGCAACCGTCCAAAAAAGTTGGGTTTCAGGATTAGATCTCCAAAAAACATCCTGCAGGAGTTGAAGGAAATTGACCGAATGGGAATGGAATCCGTATGGCTGGCGGACGACAATTTTACAAACAATCCTGAAAACGTGATAAAACTCGCTCGACTAATGAAAAGGGAAAAATTAAAGTTCGATTTCTTTGGACAAGCTAGGGTGGATACCCCAAGTGAAGCTTTATACAAGAGCATGAGAGACATGGGCGTCACCGCCCTCAGCTATGGTGTCGAATCACTTAAACCAGAAGTTATCCGGTGGTACAACAAAACTAGGTATCCTGAAAAATGGCCAGCCTATGTGAAAAAAACTTTGGATCTGTGCGACAAATATGGAATTATTTTTCTCGGGAGCTCGATTTTCGGGGCCCCGATGGAAACAAAGGAAGACATGGAATATACAATCGAATTTCTCGAGAAAAATGGGGCCGACTTGATCAACGGGAACGTGCTGCTGTACATCGTTGGCTCAGCAATCTGGTACTCGGCAAGAAAAGCAGGTAAAATCAAAGCGGATCAATTTATCGTGTCAGCTCCGGAGGCCGGGTTAACACCCTACTCGTATGAAGAGTTAAAAGAATTGTGCATCCGTTGTACGGATTTTTGCAAGAGAGAGGGGTGGAAGAGGGTCTTTCGTAAACTTCTGAAAAATCGTAAACTTGGCATTATCTACTGGGGGGCGAGAGAACTAATCGGGCACTATTCACACATGAGAAAAGTGCGCCGAGAGCTTTACGGCTATGGCTACGGGAAGGAATGCGTGGCTGGGTAACATTGCAAAGGGTGATCACCTTTTCATCAAATACTCGTATGCTTCCCCAAGTTGTACGCCAACTTTTTTAAGCGAATGTTCTTTTGAAAGCTTGTGTGCGTTCTCAGCCAACCTGCGCCTCAATTGCTCGTCTTCGATGAGTCTCCTCAGTTGCGATTCGAACTCCTCATCAGTTCTTGCTTTCAAGCAGTTTACTTCATTTACCAACTGACCGTCGTATGCCGAAATATCTCTGACTAATATCGGTCTTCCGCACGCACCTGCCTCCAACATCACGATCCCCTGATTCTCACAAAAACTAGGGAAGAAGAAAATATCACAACCCGAATACCCTGCTATTATGTCCTTCACATAACCGG
>JAUWBP010000025.1 GCA_030601665.1 Hadesarchaea archaeon
GAAGGCAGCGACGGAGATCGTGTGGTCTAGCTTGCCTGCTGCCAAGACCTTGCCGGGCACGATGATGGTGCTCCCCTCGCTCGAGTAGCGGTTCAGATGGCTAAGGTTGACTTCAGCCCGACTCCTTCTGGGCCGATCGAGTCGCTCCGCTAGGTCGAGCCAGAGTTTCACCCCCTGCTTCTTGCCCCTTGCGCGAAGCTCTCGCACGAGCATCCGCAGCACGGGGTTCGTTGGTCCTGTCGGTCTTGGCATCTCGACACCTTAACGATTGACACACTTTCTAGCTTTCTTAGGATAAAACCTATGGTGGTGCGGTATTAGGAGTTTGTACCTGTACCCTCCAGAACCCTTGTGGAAAATTTCCCTTTTTAAATTCGATTATCCGATTCGGAATGCAACCATAGTTTGAAAAGACAACAGGATTTTCTTTCAGATGTTCTTCTTACTTTAAATGGTTGTTTTCGGACGTACAAGAGGATTGGGTTCCCGACAGAGAATAGAGGCCTAGGTATTAATCGAGTTTGTAGCTTCAACGATTAGACAAAATCTACTATTGTTTATTAGAAAAATTTAAACCAACCATGCAAAATAAGTTCATTGGAGGTGAGGATTCTGCGCGATTTAGGAAAAGCGAAAAAAATTGTAAAAGATAAATACGCAGCGCGACGGCTGTTGGCAGAAGAAGAGATAAGAGAGTCAGAGAGGAAATATAGGGAGCTATATGAAACTACTAAAGACGGAATTGCAGCCACAGATCTGGAAGGTAACATCATCGAGTGTAATCAGGCGTTTTTGGACATGATAGGATATTCCATGGCGAAAATAAGGAATAAAAATATTCTGAACATCACCCCGAAAAAATGGCATAAACTGGTAGCCAAGATAGTCGATGAGATAAAAGCTAGGGGGTATTCTGATGAATTTGAAACAGAATACATCAAAAAAGATGGAACTGTATCCTACATATCCGTTAGGGCGTGGCTAAAAAAGGACAGAGAAGGCAAGCCTACCGGGATGTGGGTGATAGTTAGGGATATAACGGAAAGAAAGGAAGCCGAAGAGGCGCTGCGAAAAGGCGAGGAAGAATTCAGGCTACCATTTGAAAGTGCAAAGGACGCAATCATCTGGGCAGATCCCAAGACAGGCTTGATCACTAATTGTAATAAAGCAGCAGAAATCCTTTTAGAGAAAAAAAGAGGGGAGATTGTAGGACGCCATCAAACAATGATCCATCCACAACATAAAGCGAGATATTATGCTAACATGTTCAAGACACATATAAAACAGAAAGGGGCTGTTGACGCTGAGGCGGAGGTAATAACCAAATCAGGAAAATCAAAACCCGTCCACATAACTTCCACTGTAACTTTAGTCGGGGGAAAACCAATAATCCAGGGGATATTCCGCGACATCACCGAGCGCAAGCGTGCGGAGGATGAAAAAGGTAAAATTTTGCATGTGTTAGGAGGGTACGTGAAGGAGCTGGACTGTTTATACGAAATGGCAAAGATGGTTGAAATTCCCGGTATTTCATTAGAGGGAATATACCAAGAAACGGCTGATGTAATGCCGCTTGCTTGGCAATATCCTGATATTACCTGTGCCAGGATAATTGTCGAGGGGCAAGAGTTCAAAACCACTAATTTCAGAGAGACAAAGTGGAAACAGGTGGCTGACGTTAAAGTTGTTGGAAAGAAAGTTGGCGTGGTGGAAGTCTATTACCTAGAAGAAAAGCCTGAAATCGACGAGGGCCCGTTCCTGAAAGAGGAGAGAAACCTGATCGAAGCGATTACCGAGCGCTTAGGGGGCATCACCGAGCGCAAGCGTGCGGAGGAGGCGTTCACGAAGTCTGAGGAGAGATACAGGAGGCTGCTGGAGTATTCTGGAAGTGCTATGGTTATTATTGAAAAAGATAAGACAATATCATTTGTAAATAAGGAGTTCCAGAAATTAAGCGGCTATTCTAAAAAAGATATAATAGGTAGGAGTTTTCTGGATCTCATACATAAAAAATACAAAAAGAAAATGGCGGAATATCACGAGGAGAGAAGGAAAAATGGAAAGGCTCCGATAACCTATGAATTTGAAGCCTTTGACAAGAAGGGTGGGAGAAAGACTATAGAAGTGACGGTAGCAATGGTACCAGGAACTGGTAGATCAACAGCAGCGTTAAGAGATATGACGGAGAGAAAAAAATTAGAAGAGGAATTAAAACAAATGACGAAAGAATTGAGGAAGCTGAGGGGGGGAATATCCTCGTTCGTCTCTACTTCTTGAGGGTTTGTATCAGAATGAGTGGTTCTTATGGCGAGAGAGGTGGGAATCCTTACCCATAGGGATACTGACGGGGTTTGTGCAGCAGCAATCGCTAAAATTCGCTACCCCGCTGCATACGTTGATTTTTGCGAAAACGTGGATGAATTGGCGTCAAGATTGCATGCCTTGCCAGCCTGGGATACAGTCATCATTTCAGATTTGGGGATCAACGTGGCCCAGAAAATAGAGTTAGAAAATGCGTTTAAAGAAGCATCCAAGTTCCATAAGATTATTTACATCGACCATCACCTCCTCCCTTCTGGAATAACCCGAAGGACTCTGCCATGCCATGCGTTTGTACATAGGACAAACGTTAGCTGTTCCGAACTAGCTATGGATTTCTTCAAACCACCCGTTTCTTTGCAATATATCGCGTTATTGGGGGCGATAGGGGACTATCAAGAGCATACGAGAAGAATGCGGAGAATGATTGTGAAATACGGCTGGAGGCTGATATATATGGAAGAATTCTTGTTAGAGCAGGCGATCGAGGCCAGCAGGAAGGACCACTCTTTTAAGCGAAAGATAACCCAAGGGCTCGCTAAAGGTTTATGGCCATCTGAGATACCAGGCCTAATGGGACGAGCCCGTTCTGGGGCAGAACGGGAAAGAATAATGGAGAAACACGTGAGGAAGAACGTTCGAAGAATCAGTAGAAATATGGCGCTCGTAACTGATGTCCCTTTCGCGGCAACAGGGTTAGCGGCTTCTTATGCGGTTAAAGTAGCAAACGCTGAGATTGGGATCGGGGCTTGTCGAAAGGGAAATTACACACGCTTTAGCATGCGAAGGGATGAAAAGTCAGATCTGAATCTAAACGAACTTGTCATAAAAACGACCTTGAAGATAAGTGGCAGCGGTGGGGGGGGTCATGACGCAGCCGTGGGTGGAAGAGTCCCCATTCGAAAATTTAACACTTTCTTAAAACAATTAAAACGGGAAATATCCAAGTTAGTATCTGAGGCTTGAGTTTTTCTATTTGCAAATTAACACTTAATGCACCAGCAATTTTTAACCTATGGTGCGGGGGACAGGATTCGAACCTGCGAACCCCTTCGGGACCAGACCCTAAATCTGGCGCCTTTGACCTGACTTGGCTACCCCCGCCCAGTCAGATTTCATCACCAAAAGATAAAAACTACCACATCTTGCCCGGCTTTTCCCTACCTAGAGCCTCGCGCTGGGCCATCCGCTCGAAGCGCGCCTGCTTCTTTCCTTCCTTGTAACAGTTCTTGCAGTACGATTTTCCCATCGTTCGCTTAGCGCATGCGCGGTGGAGCTCGGCGCCGCAACTCGAGCACTCAGTGGTCGGCAGCTCGAGAGATTTACCGCAGGTGGGACAATCTGGCATGTAATCACCAACTAGATCACATCAAAATCTGAGCTTCGCTACTTAAACTTGTGGAAAAAAGAAAAAGGTTGAGAATTATTCGTTTCAGAGCTTAGCTCGTGTTCTTTGGATAAATGCTTGGTAGGCCGCGAAGAGGGTCACTAGGCCAGCAAGGATGGTCAAATAAAGGCCCCAGCTCGGTTGCCCGGTTAAGCTTGTCAAACCACCGAAGAATACCACGAACCCGGTCATCACCGAAACGCTGAGGATTGGAAAAACTAATTCTAAAGTCGGGCTTCGAATGTAACCAAGAGAAACAGCTGCGGAACTGAGCATTATCAGTGCGATGAATATTGTTAACTTGCCGCCACCTATATCCCAGCCGCTTACGCCGGAGTACCACGGCGCTATGGCTCCGATGATAAGGAGAAGTGCCGCGATATTCAAGATGATTCCTGGGGAGTTCAGGATGTCTGCAATGGAAATGGGCTTCTTTACCACATCTTCACCTCTCTCAGATTTTTACCCGCCAACCCTTATAAACTCATTTAACCCTTCGGGAGGGCTGGTTGCTCCCGCCGGTAGAGTTGGTAGGCCACGTAAAGCCCGAACAGGCCGGCGAGGATCGTGAGATAGAGCCCCCACCCCGGCGAGGCAAGGGGGCTGAGTCCCAGCCAGTAGGCGACTGCCGCAAAGATACCGAGTAAACACCCCAGCACCCCAATTCCAGCGTTCGACAAGGGCTTCCGCGCGTCGAGTAGTTTTATCCTTAGAAACTCGTAGTTCACGAGCGTCCCCAGAAGCAGGAGCATCCCACCGGTGAATGTGGCCGCGCCCTGCCAATGCCCGAGCGCGTTCTTGGATTGCACATCAAGGACCTCCCACGGAGCGAAGGCGCCGATGAACATGAGTACGCACACGATGCCAAGTAAGAACTCGGGCTTGGCCGCATCTTCCATCATTCGCCCCAACTAATCCCACTCGTTTAATTGAACGCGGATGTTTAAAAGTTTCGTCAGAGTCCTGGTCTCAGCAGTTCCTTGCTCAGGCTCGCGTAGGAATCTCCGCTGACCTGGTAGAAATTCCGAACGCGCTCGATGTCCATGAATTGACCGTCGAATGTGCCCTCGTTTGCACACGCGGCGACCACCTCGCCGATGAAAAGGGTGTGGTCACCAGTAGTGAGCTGATCTACGAGCTTGCACTCCAAGTGGGCAACGCACTCTTCAATAATCGGCGCTTGGACGATTTTCGCGGGCTTGGCCGTCAACCCGAACTCGGAGAACTTGTCGTGCATGCGCCCAGAAACCCTGCCACATTTGATCGCTTTGTCGAGGATTTCAACCGTTGGGATGTTTACCACGAACTCGCGGGCGCTCGAGATGAGCTCGTGTGAGTATCGACGGGAGGCGACTAGGATTCCCACGAGCGGAGGGTTCGCGGAAAGCGTAGTGGACCAAGCGATAGTGATTATGTTGGGTTTCTTGGTCTTGGGGTCTATGCAACTGACGAGGACGACCAGCCGCGGATAAATTAGCCTGTAAGCTTTCGTGTTCGACACTTCTATTTTTCCCATTTCATCACGTGAGGGTGCCCCGGGCGGGATTCGAACCCGCGTCACAGCCTTTCTCTGTCTAGAACTCGAAAGGGCTGCATGATTTCGGCGCTTATGCTTGACCGACCTACACCACCGGGGCCCAATACCTTTTGTGCTTCGAATTATTAAACCCGATTTCTTTCAAATATTTCTCGACTACAGGTTTTCTCGCTATGCAAGTAAAAAGTTGGTTTTTGGTGCGTTTTTGCTATCTGTGCAGGAGGGACCGAAAGCAAAACCTAAACTTATTAGTGGTGGGCCCGAAGGGATTCGAACCCTTGACCACCCGGTTATGAGCCGGACGCTCCAACCTGGCTGAGCTACGGGCCCCGCTTCAAATTTTATTAGGATTGATTAAAACGTTTGCTAAGACAAAATTAAAAGGGGGAACGTGCGAACTATTGCAAGGTGAAGGCTTGGCGTCCAAAATTCTGTCTCACGGTGATGCTGACGGCATATGCTCGGCAGCCCTCGCGAAGGCGCGTTTTCCCGAGGCCGAGGTCTGGTTCACCCGCCCGATAACATTGCTGCGTGATCTCAACGAGATCGAGGTCGGCACCGTGGTCTTCATCTTAGATATAGCGGTGAGTGAGACACACAAGGGGGAAATTTTTGAGCGCATGCGTGAGCTGGCGCAGAAGGACGAGGTCCTTTACATCGACCACCATCCCCTTCCTCCAGACACGTTGAAAAAAGACATCCCGGCGACGCAGTTTGCCCACGAGATAGGGGTGAGCACTTCGGAAATCACCTTTCGGCTGTTTGAGTCGGACATCAACCCAGACTTGGATCGAGTCGCGTTGTGGGGCGCGATCGCCGACTACTGCGAGGAAACAGAGTTCGTGCGCGATGGGCTGAGCAAGTATGACAGACGGACGATATACATGGAGGCGGGACTGCTCAGCCAAGCGCTGGGCGAAGCGGCGGGGGATTATCACTTCAAGCGCGATGTCGTGCACAAGCTAGCGCGGGGCGACCCCCCGACGGAAATCCAAGAAACCGTCGAACGGGCGCTCAAAGCGACGAAGCGCGAGTGGGAAGTATGGCGTTACGTCAAGAAGCACGTCACGCGAGAGGGAAACATCGCGATTATCTATGATTTACCGTCGGGAAGCTTGGGGAAGGCGGCACTCTACGCTTTGGGAGTGACTGGTGCGGACATTGGCATTTGCACACGAAAGGATGGAGATGAAGTGGATGTGAGCATGCGACGTCGAGCCGGAGTAAAAACAGATCTGAACGAGATGCTCCGTCACATAACCGTTCGTCTCGGTGGCTCTGGTGGTGGACACGAGGGCGCAGCTGGTGCGTCGATTCCAGGCGATCTATTCGATACCTTCCTAGAGACAGTCAAGAAAGAAATCTCACCCGTGATAAGCCGCGACTTAACACTCAAGAGATAGCTAGAGCAGCTCCACTTCGATGCCCTTCCCCATTTTCCTCGCCTTTTGGTAAACCACCCAGTCGGTCGCGATGTCTTGGACGGCGAGACCAGTCGAGTCGAAAATTGTTATCTCTTCGCGCGAGGCACGACCCGGTTTCTTCCCCGTCACTACCTCCCCGATATCGGCGTAGATATCACCACGTGCGATGACACCTTCCGAAAGGGGAACGTTTATTTCCCCGCCGTGGATGGCCTGCTCCACGTCATCGACGACAATTTTGGCATGCGTCAAAATTTGCGGGTCGAGTTCCTGCTTGCCCGGAGCATCGGCGCCAATCGCGTTGATATGCATACCCTTCGACACCCAGTCGTTCATTAGGATGGGTTTCCTAGCGGGCGTGGTGGTCACGACGACATCTGCACCCTCAATCGCTTTCCCGGTATCTCCCACGGCTTTTGCGTCGACCCCAAGTTGCTTGCTCATCTCCTCGGCATACTGTTGTGCCTTTTCTGCAGATATGTCGTTGACTCGAACCTCCTCAATGTCGAGCACCTCTTTCAAGGCGATTAACTGAGTCCTAGCTTGAACCCCAGCCCCGATCATCGCGACGATGCGCGAGTCCCTCCTCGCCAGATACTTCGCCGCGACGGCACCACTTGCACCTGTCCGTATGTTGGTGACCCATGTTCCGTCCATGATTGCGAGCGGGGCGCCAGTTTTTGGGTCTAAAAGCACGATGATCGCCATCACCGTGGGGAGGCCATGTTCCTTTGGGTTTAGGGGGTGTGCGTTAACGATTTTCACTCCGGCCGCGTCCTGGTCCTCCAAGTAGGCGGGCATCACCCTAAAGTCGCCTTTGTAACGGTCGAAGTAGATGTAGGACTTCGGGGGCATCTGGGCTTTGCCGATCCCCTTGGCACGAAATGCGCCCTCAACAGCTTCGATTGCCTCACGCGTCGAGATGAGCCCTTCAACCTCCGCTCGAGAAAGCAAAAGTACCTTCAAGCAAGCACCATTGGTCTTTGGGGGACTGAAGTTTTGAATTTTTCTGTTTAAAAAGTCAAGGCGCCGGGGAGAGGACTCGAACCTCTGACCGCTCGGTCGCTGCACGGGCACGTCGTCAACTTGATTGAGGTTCGTTCTTCATCCATGCCCGGTTTAACAGCCGAGTACTCTACCTACTGAGCTACCCCGGCGCTATCCTATTCTTTTTAGAAGAACTCTATAAGCATTTAGCAATTCTCACTTTTTCAGCCGATTGAGCATGAGTCTAAAGGTTGCTCTAAGGTTTGCTTTGTTGTCGAAACTTCTAATTATCTCCCGAAGATTTGTTTTCGAGCCACGTGATAAGCGCTTAGCCCGCTTAACCAAGAGCGGTAAAGCGCGTACGATGTTATCTACCATTGTTACATCTGCCTTCCGTGCAGTCCTAGACATCGGGTTCAGGTCAATCGCAATCACTCGCTTGCCGAGCCGCTTCAGGGCTTCAGTTCGATCGCCATCCTCGAGCGGGACGAGCACGACGTCCGCAGCCCCTATACCCATTCGATCGATTTTTCTACGGTCGCTGTGCACTTCCTTTATTCGAGTTGAGAATTTTCGCTCGGTCCCAAGCACTTCTTTTGCCCCGTGCCTGCGGAGCCGCTTGGCTATCGCGGCCTCACGCCTCGCTGAGCCGTGGAAGAGGTTGACCTCGATTTTCGCGTTCGCGACCTTCGCCAACTCCACGATTTTAGCTGGCACGAGCGCGGCGATGTTGCCGTTCACCGAGATTACGGGATGCTTTGCTAGCAGAAGCATCGCAGCCGCGGCCTCGGTTGCGCGGCGAGCTTGCTTGGTCGTTTGTTCGCCCAAGATGTAATCGAAGGCTTCCCCCCGGCCATGCGCGGCCAGCCCCTCTGGTACTACCAGGCCAGCCTTGAACCCCTCGACGAGCTGCTCCCGGACGCGCAAGGACTCTGCGCGGGGGTGCCGAGGTGAAACTTTACCCATGAAATCATCAATTAATTACTTTCAGCCCGCTTAAACGTGATTGCAAAAAGCTTTTTTGCAAGTGAAACAATTCAAAAACTGATGTATATGCGCCGCTACATCTACCCCATTGCCGTGATTCCGCTATTTTTGGCCGGGGTTGCGCTGGTGATAGCGTTTAAGGCGGGCGGGTACTTATTGCCCTTTACGGCGGTGTTGGCGGCCGCGGTGGCGCTCGTCTCGATAGCCGCGATCTTTCGGTACACGAGGCCCCCGATTCACGTCAAGCAGATCCCCGTCGAGAATTTCTCCTTCTGGGCGGACGTCGGCGATCCCGGGGCAGAGCTGCGTCATCTCAGCCCCGATGACCTCGCGGCGGCGGCGCGCATAGCTAAAGCTGATCTCGGTTCCCTCTCCTCTAACGCGGACCTCCTCAACGCCCGTACCTCTCTGCTTTTGGACAGGCGCGAGTGTGTGGAACTCGTTCAGGAAAAATTTGATGGACAAACGGGGCGCCTCTCACAGGATCTCCACGCTACAGTCAAAAGGTTGGGCACGGGAAATGAACTCTCTGCGGAAGTATTGAATTTAATCGAGCGCTGCGCTTCGCAGGCGGATCGAATTGCTAATAAGCTATACTATTTTCAGCAGGGGAAACCGGAGCTTGTTCACACCTATATGGAACCCCTGCGTCGGGCGGCTGAAAAGCTTTCTCGCGACCTAAGGCTTGTTTTCACAAACGTTTCGGACTTTGTGAAAAGTGCACCGACTGAACCCGAAAGTTCTTAGGGGACGCGTCATGGAGAAGCCGCACGTCAACTTAGTATTTATCGGTCACGTAGACCACGGGAAATCCACGCTTATCGGCAGGCTTCTCGTCGAGCTTGGCGTGGTCTCGGAGAAGGAACTGAGCGAGGAGGCGGGGAGTTTCAAGTTCGCTTGGTTGGTGGATCATGAGAAGGAGGAACGCGAGCGTGGGCTGACGATCGGCATTGCCTACCAAAAACTCGAGACTTCCAAGAATTACATCACGATAATCGACGCCCCAGGGCATCGGGACTTCGTCAAAAACATGATCACGGGTGCCAGTCAGGCTGACGCTGCGGTGCTCGTGGTCGCGGCGGATGACGGAATCATGCCCCAGACACGGGAGCATGCGGCGCTCGCCTTCACGCTGGGGGTGGGGCAGTTGCTGGTGGCGATCAACAAAATGGATCTCGTCGGTTATGATAAGGTAGTCTACGAAAAGCTGAGGAACGATTTGATTTCGCTGCTCAGTGGCATAGGCTATCACAACGCAAGCGAGTTCCCTTACGTGCCGATCTCCGCCTTCCACGGTGAAAACCTAACAAAGACAAGCTCGAAGATGTCGTGGTATGGGGGACCGACCGCGCTTAGGGCGCTGGAGACGTTCACGGAGCCGGAGAAGCCGATCGACAAACCCCTTCGAATCCCTGTGCAGGATATCTTTTCGGTCACTGGCGTTGGAACCGTGCCCATAGGACGGGTCGAAACCGGCGTGCTAAGAGTCGGCGACAGCATCGTGTTCGAGCCTCTCGGGAAGAGTGGTGAGGTTCGCTCGATCGAGATGCATCACGAATCCATGCAACGGGCCGGGCCAGGGGACAACATAGGCTTCAACGTTCGTGGTGTTTCAAAAGATGATGTAAAGCGGGGAGACGTCGTCGGACACCCCGATAAGCCACCCACAGTCGCAAGCGAGTTCACAGCAAAGATCATTGTGCTTGCGGTGCCCACCGAGCTCACCTCTGGTTTCTCGCCTTTATTTCATTGTCACGCCGCGCACGTGCCCGGGCGGTTTGAGGAGCTCCTCCAGAAGATCGACCCACGCACAGGTGAGGTTATAGAGGAGAAGCCAGGTTCCCTACGAAAGGGTGATGCAGGCCTCGTCCGCGTGGTGCTGAGTAAACCCATGGTGATTGAGCGCGCCAGCGAGATCCCAGAGTTGAGCAGGTTTGCGGTTCGCCACGGGGGGCAAACGATCGCGGCGGGGATGTGCGTCGATTTGGTGCGTATGAAATAAAACAAGGTTCACCGTTAAAGCTTGGGAATCTCGGGCATGCTGAGCTTGTGGGCCATTCGCCGCTCTCGCTCGATGAAGCGATTAACATCCTCAATCTTCACGCCAGCCGCATTAGCTATTGAATCCGGCTCTAATCCGAGGTCGAGCCCGACGTAGATCATGTCGAGCTTTTCGTAGGCGAGGCCAAGTTCCCTTTCGTCGGTCTGCCCCCGCCAGAGACCGGCTGAGGGAACCTTCTCGATTATTCGTTTCGGCAAGTTGAAGTGTGCGGCGAGCTGCTTGACATGTGTTTTGTAAAGG
>JAUWBP010000029.1 GCA_030601665.1 Hadesarchaea archaeon
CGCCCCCATCCGACGCAGTTCTCGGGCTACCGCTGAAATGCGGTCTGACTTCATTGTTCTCGCCTCACCAGCGTTCCGAATCAGCGTTTTACCCTTGGCCTTACATGCGAGCACGGCGATTATCGGCAAAAGTTCCGGTACGTGGGAAAGGTCCAGTTTTGCGGCACGGGGGTTCTGTTTGCCCTCCGCGATGAAACCTTTTTTTGATGAATGTAACTTCAGGCCGGCTACTTTCAGAAGGTCTAAAAACGCAACGTCTCGACCAGCCACGCCTTTCACGCCACGGAGCTTGAGTTTAGAATTCGTCAGGGCGGCGGCAACGATAAAAGGCGCCGCCGCTGCAAGCTCCTGCGGCACCCTAAAACTGAACGCACGATAGGGTCGGTTCGGCATCAGGAGCATCTCCCCCCGTGGACTGACCACCGCACCAGCTTTCTTTGTGAGTTCGAGGATGAGCTTAAGTTGAGTTTCTTGAGCTCGTTTGAGGGAAAGTTTAACCTGTTTTTTAGCATATGGGCATGGCAGGAGGAGAGCGGGCAGGTAGTGCGCACTTACCTCGCCAAGCTGCACCTTCCCACCCATAACTTTCCCCCCGAAAACGACGAAGGGCGGGCTGTCATTCGGCTTCGTCGAATGGACATCTGCGCCGAGGCGGCGGAGGGATCTCAGCAGCCCGGGCATCGGACGGGAGCGCAGCTGGGTATCACCGTTAAGCACGGTTATCGTGGGCGCCAGAGCCGCAATCGATGTAAGCAGGCTTAGCGCGGTCCCCGAGTTTCTCGCGTCGATGACATTTTGGGCGGGTTTTGGGCTCCCGCTGACCCCCCAGATGGACCAACGTTCTTGGGTTCGCTTTACCGTAGCACCCATTGCCTCAGCGGCTTGGAGCATCACTTGGGTATCCTTCACGCGGAGTGGATTCTCGATCACGCTCTTGCCTCCCGCGAGCAAGGCCACGGCGCTTGCGAATTGGGTGTGCAGTTTCGACGGCTGCGGCTCGAGCTCCCCGGAGAGCTCCGCTGCGGGTCTGACCATTAAGTCCATGCACTTCGCCTCAGCTTGATGATTTTAATCCTCGGGAGCGCTGACTCAATGAGGGCATCGATATTTAATCCATCCTCGATTTCACGCAACTCCTCGAGTTTCAGAGTGGTGGGATGGGATGGTGGAGGACACATATTTACTGTATGTGCGGATGGGTCAAAAATTCCAACTCGATTGGCGATTTTTTTGATATCCCCTTTGACCATTCCCACGAGGGGTCTGAGGACCGGCAACTCGCAGGCATCGTCGATCACGCGAAGGCTTTCTACCCCTCCTTCGGCGATTTTTTCTAGGTCTTCATCCCCAATGATTGCTGCGCCCCCCACTTGTCCGGCGATAACCTCGGCCGCTCGAATCATCGCTCGCTTGCAGAGCAAGTTCTCCAGGCCCTGTGATATTCCTTCGGTTATAGCACTGAATATTTTACCATAAGGGAAGATCCGTAGCTCGAGCTTCGGATAAAACCCCGCAATCTTCCTTGCTGCACCGACCGCATATTTTCGTGCTCGACCGTCGGCGTGGGGTCGAGTGTCAAAAAATGTCGGGTGGAGCGTGCAGCCGCGCTTCATCACAAGGTAGGAGGAAACGGAGCTGTTCAGGCTCCCAGAAAAAAGTGCGACAACGCTGCCTTGGGTGCCCACAGGCAGTCCGCCGACCCCGTACACGATTTCCGTGAACACGTAGGCATCTCTCCCACGAATATCGACGAATATCTTGCGTTTTGGGGTCGAGAGGTTCACACGGACGCCCTTCACATCAGCTAGGACCGCAGAGCCAGCGCTCACGTTCACATCCTTGCTGGAGAACGGGTGTTCCCCAACCCTCGAGGTCCGGATGGCGAAGGTCATGCCCGGAGAGAGGATCTTCTTCGCTTTCCCCACCACCGCTGAGGTGATTGAATCGATGGTCGCGTTTCTCCTGAGCGATGGACTGAGAGAAACAATGCCCGGCGTCTTAGCTAGGCGTCCCATCACGGCGCTCGGTCTGCGGGTGTCGGTGAAGATTCTGCCCCGTTCTCTTCGGAGCTTGTAGTCCAAACCCTTGAGGGACAATTTAATGTTTTCGATCAGCCGCCGTTCGAATCGCCTGCGGACCGGCTCGCTCTTCAGCGCTATCTCGCCGTAGCGCACGATGACAGTCTCCATAGCATCGAATAGTCCTAGGGGTGGCGCAAGTTAAAAATTTTGAATGGTGTTAACTATCTTCGTCATCATCGTTACTTGAGGATTTTAGTTATTTTCACAGCTGCCCTTTTTATGTCGCTCATGCTCTTCGCGCCAGCGCAAACGCCCTTTCCCGAAACAAAGAGGAGGACCACGACCTTGGGTTCGTCGAGCCTAAACACAAGCCCGGGGAAGACCTCGGGCTCGTATTCCGTGTTTTTGTGGGTCCGCGAGATCCGCTCGAGGTCGAACTTGCGTCCAAAATCGAAGGATGCGACGATATTTTGAACTTTGACCTTCGGCTCCGATTTCACCTTAATACCAACCTTCCGGAGCTTTCCCGTCAGCTTCTTTATCGCAAGCTTCGCGTCGCGCATGCTCTGGGCGCCGACGCAATTCATCTTCCCAGACGCGAATATCAGGAAGGATGCGCGTGGATCTTCCGACTTATAAGATATCCCTGGGAAAACTTCCGGATCATAACGTGCTCCGTCGAGGATTCTGGCCAATTTCTCAAGGTCGAACTTGACGTCCTCATAGGTGACAGAAAGCACGATATTTTGAACTTTTTGCTTTACGCCGACCATCAAATTTGCCTCGAGCTAACTCCGTACCCTTGCATAAAAAGCTTGAGCCCTAAACTTTTATGCGTTTGGGGAAAAGTTTTAATGGGTCGACCATGGGTATCACCGTGAAATTTTTCGCGAATTTCCGCGAAGCGGTTGGCCAGGAGCGGGTCGAGGTAGCGGCGGTTAGGGACGTGGCCGCTTTGCTCGATGAGCTCGTGCGGCAGTTTGGCGAAAGGATGGTCGACCAGCTCTATGAATTGGGTTCAAAAAAGTTGCGCGAAACAGTGAACGTTCTCGTGAATGGCCGCGGCATAAATTTGCTTAGTGGGCTCGATACGAAGTTAAAAGATGGCGATGTCGTGGCGATATTCCCACCGGTTTCGGGCGGCACAAGTTAACCTATGGTGCCTCAATGCCAGACGTGGGTATCTATTCCAAGGGTAAAGTAACCCTACCTGATTTGTTTCGGAAGTTGAGGCAGGATATCGGGGAGAACGTGGGAGCGATTGGCTGCTTCGTAGGTGTGGTGCGGGGCCTTTCGGGAGAAGGGGAACGGGTCAAGTTTCTTCGTTATCAGTCTTCGGAGGACGCTGTAAAAAAACTCGAACAGATAGCTGCGGACATCGAGAAACGGCCAAACGTTCACCGCGTGATGATCCACCACATCGTCGACCAAATCGCCCCTGGGGAAGATGCTATCTATGTTTTGGTGGCGGGCCACAGGCGAGACGATGTTTTCAAAGCCCTCCCCGAGTTAATGAACCGGGTCAAGGCAGAAGTCCCGATCTGGAAGAAAGAAGTGACGGAGCGAAAAGAGTATTGGATTCACGAGTTCGCGGGGAAGAAATAGCCTCCGATAGTTCGAGCGCCCGCAAACTCGCTACGGTTCGGGACGATGCTTATTCACCATCATCGATATCTTTTCGCGAGCTTGGCGTAATTTTCAGCCTGCATGCGGATGCTCTTAAACTCTTCATCCGTGAGCGCGCGCAGCGGCCTGGCCGGAATGCCCACCACTATCGTTCGCGGGGGTACCTCCACGTCATGGGGCACCACCGCACCCAAACCGACCAGTGACCCATTTCGGACCCTCGCGCCGTTGAAAACAATCGATCCTCCCCCCACGATGCAGTTATCCTCGACGGTGCACCCGTGTATCAGCGCGTTGTGTCCGACGACGACGTAGCTGCCGATTTCGACTGGCAAATATCTCGGCCCCTTCCCCGTCTCCCCATAGCGGTCGCCCGAGTGCACGACGGCGTTGTCCTGGATACACGTGTATCGGTTGATCCTGACACTTTCGAAATCCGCCCGCACGACAGCTCCAGGCCAAACACTCGAGTGTGCGCCTATTGTAACGTCACCTATTACCGTGGCGGTCGGGTGGACGAAGGCAGTTTTGTGAATGCGGGGTTTTTTTCCACCAAATTCAACTAGCATGCCTAAACGCCCGCTTGCTCGGCCTTCTTGCTGTAAACGAGCACGATGTCACCGATCGCCATGAGGCCACTGTAGGGGATGGATATCGCCTTGCCCCCCTTGCGACCGAAGACGAGCCCCACCACCGTACCCTCCTTATCATCGATTATCGCGTCATCAATCGTTCCGATGAAGTGCGCCCGATCGCTGTAGATATGCATACCGTGGACCTCGGACAATTTCATCCTCAAATCACCTCGCCATTAACTTGCGCGTGAGGTTTTTAGTCCTTTCGATGGCAAAAAACAGGACTCGGGGGTGAAACTCCCATTTCGAGCATTTAAAACAGCCCGAGTAAGTTTTAAGTAGGAATGAAGCCTATTTTGATACGTCCGCACCGGTGTGAACGGCGTCGGTCCGAGTACGGGGCAAGCGCGTACGGCCCCGCGATGAGAGATCGTACTCTTGGTGTGGATTCAGCAATGTGGATCCGAACAAGCCAGGCTACTGGGAAAGCTCGGGTCCGAGATAGGTCTGGTACCCAAGCCAATTTCGAGGCTTTGTGGTTGCTTTAACTCCGGTTGATTCTGCCGGAGGTCACTGCTATTGGGATTCGGCTAAGCCATGCAAGCGGAGGGCGCGGTCGAAAGATCGTGGCCCCGCACACTGCTCAGTAACACGTAGTCAACCTACCCTTGGGACGGGGACAACCTCGGGAAACTGAGGCTAATCCCCGATAGGTGAGGGACGCTGGAATGCCTCCTCGCCCAAAGCTCCGGCGCCCAAGGATGGGACTGCGGTCTATCAGGCTGTTGGTGGTGTAACGGACCACCAAACCTACGACGGGTACGGGCGATGGGAGTCGGAGCCCGGAGATGGGGACTGAGACAAGGCCCCAGGCCCTACGGGGCGCAGCAGGCGCGAAAACTCCGCAATGCGCGCAAGCGTGACGGGGGAATCCCAAGTGCCGTTGGTCTTATGATCGACGGTTTTTAGGAAGTCTAAGAAGCTTCCAGAATAAGGGCTGGGCAAGACTGGTGCCAGCCGCCGCGGTAACACCAGCAGCCCAAGTGGTGACCACGATTATTGGGCCTAAAGCGCTCGTAGCCGGATCAGCAAGTCCCTTGTGAAATCGGGCCGCCTAACGGTTCGGCGTGCAAGGGATACTGTTGGTCTTGAGGCCGGGAGAGGTCGGAGGTACTCCTGGGGTAGCGGTGAAATGCTCTAATCCTAGGGGGACCACCAGTGGCGAAGGCGTCCGACCAGAACGGACCTGACGGTGAGGGGCGAAGGCTAGGGGAGCGAACGGGATTAGATACCCCGGTAGTCCTAGCTGTAAAGCATGCGGGCCAGGTGTCTAGCGCTCCTTGAGGGCGCTAGGTGCCGGAGGGAAGCCGTTAAGCCCGCCGCCTGGGAAGTACGGCCGCAAGGCTGAAACTTAAAGAAATTGGCGGGGGAGCACCACAAGAGGTGGGACCTGCGGTTCAATTGGATTCAACGCCGGAAAACTCACCAGGGGCGACAGCTGGTTGACGGCCAGATTGACGATCTTGCCCGACTAGCTGAGAGGTGGTGCATGGCCATCGTCAGCTCGTACCGTGAGGCGTCCTGTTAAGTCAGGCAACGAGCGAGATCCTCGCCCTTAGTTGCCATCGGTGGAAAGCCGGGCACTCTAGGGGGACCGCTGGCGCTAAGTCAGAGGAAGGAGAGGGCGACGGTAGGTCAGTATGCCCCGAATCCCCTGGGCTACACGCGGGTCACAATGCGCAGGACAATGAGATGCAACCCCGTAAGGGGAAGCCAAACCCATAAACCTGCGCTCGGTTCGGATCGAGGGCTGTAACTCGCCCTCGTGAAGCTGGAATCTCTAGTAATCGCGTGCCAACACCGCGCGGTGAATGCGTCCCTGCTCCTTGCACACACCGCCCGTCAAGCCACTCGAGTGGGGTTTGGATGAGGTCAGTTCAAGTTGTGCTGCTCGAATCCGAGTTCTGCAAGAGGGGCTAAGTCGTAACAAGGTAGCCGTAGGGGAACCTGCGGCTCGATCACCTCCTTGTTGTTTCGGGGTACCAGACCCTTTTTTTTTCGAGCAAAATTTTTTGGGTTTGCTGTTGTGCTTTTTCTTCCACAAATCTTATTAGAATTGTTTAACCTTGGAGGTCTGTAGCTCAGTGGTAGAGCGCCGGCTTTGCAAGCCGGAGGTCCCAGGTGAGTCCCTCCGGGCCCGCTGATTTTTTACTAAGATTGCTTAATAACCAATCATATGCAAAAAGTCGAATTATTGCTTCCTGCAGGAGATGAATCGTGCCTTAGGGCCGCGGTAAGTAACGGAGCGGATGCAGTATATCTTGGGTTTAACAAGTTCAACGCAAGACTGTCAGCGGGCAATTTTGACGAGAAAACTATATTCGGCGCTATCGATTACTGCCATAAAAGAAATGTCAGGGTTTACGTTGCGTTGAACACATTGGTCAAGAATGACGAACTGGCGGAGTATTTCAGATTGATCAATGTTGCATATTCAGCAAACGCAGATGCTATACTCATACAGGACCCGTGTTTTATTCCATTGATAAAACAAAATTTCCCTGACTTGGCAATACACCTCTCAACGCAGGCGACCACGGTAAACAGTTACTCAATACCTGAAAACACTGACTGCGTTGTGCTGGCAAGAGAGCTTTCTTTCGAAGAAATAGTGTCGATCTCCAAAAAATACAACACGGAAGTTTTTGTCCACGGCGCGCTGTGCTTCAGCTACAGCGGGCAATGTTTGTTCTCGTCGCTCGTGGGCGGGAGAAGCGGGAACAGGGGACTGTGCGCTCAACCGTGCAGACTGATGTACAACAACAAATACCCGTTGAGCACCATGGATCTTTGTCTGCTCCTGAAGATTCCCGAGTTGATCAAAGCGGGCATTGTCGCATTCAAGGTCGAGGGTCGGATGCGGAGCCCGTTGTATGTCGCTACCGTCGCGCGCATATACCGAAAATATATTGACGCACACTACGCCGGGACATTTTCCATCGATGATCAAGATATTTACGACCTCATGCTGGCGTTCAACCGAGGATTCACAACAGGATTTGGTTTCAATTACAATGTTATCGATTCTAGAAAACCGATGAACCGAGGAATATTTATTGGAACTTTTAAGGAAGGAAAATTGAAATTGAGAACTAATCTCAAGCGGGGAGATGGAGTCGGCATTTGGATTGACGATAAAGTAACCGGTTATACTGTAAACAAAATCTTAAAAGACGGCATGAAAGTCGAAGAAGCTTTTGCCGGAGATACTGTCGAGATTGATCCCAAAGGAGCGCGGGACAGAGACCCGGTTTACAAAACATCTTCCGTCGACGTGCAGTTTGAGTTGGGCGACGAAATACAACCGATCAAAGCAGAGGTTAGAAAATCAAAAATTATTCTCCCGCAGTTTAACCCCGTCGAGAATAAATCTAGCATCAAGATTTTTGCGAAAGCTTACAATAAAAAGTCGGCCCAAGCTGCAGACCGAGCAAAAGCCGATGTCGTCTATTACGATGTATTAAAGGAGGATTGCGAGGAAATCAAAGAGTTGCTAAATCACTCCCGGTTTTTTGTATGCACTCCAAGAATACTTTCTGATAAACAGCTCGTTGAGGTTGCAGATAGAGTAAAAAAGATAGTTCCCGACGGTGTTTTAGTCGGGAACCGGGGCATGTTAAAATTTTTAGCCGGTCGCGAGATTCATTTAGATTATTCGTTCAACTGCTTTAACGATGTCGACCTGAATTGCTATCCCAGCATCCCAATTATATCGCCGGAACTGAATTTTGGTGAAACAGCTGCGTTAAAAAATAAACGTTTCATTGTTCTCATACACGGCGATATCGTTTTGATGAACAGCAAACAAAAATTAAAAGCTCCAGAGTTGGTCGATAGCGGAGGGCGGCATTTCAAGGTGCGAATCAATAACGGGATAACAGAGATACTAAATTCAAAACAGCTGGGATTGTTCAACAAAGCCCGAGATTACGTCAGGGCGGGCATAAAATATTTTTACATAGACGTCGAAAAAGATGTCGATAAATTTGTCCGCATTTACCGCAAGATTTTGAATTTTGAATCATTCGATGATACTAAAATAAAAAAAGGATATACAACCGGGCATTTTGGCAGAGGGGTGCGTTAGTCAATATGGGACGAGTCAACGCGTTCTGCCGATTTGATCCCTAGGGGCCAAGCCTCGAGGATGCTCGGCAAGGACGTTGTAGTTTCGGGTGACTACTACTGTCCAGAATGCTTCGAACGAATTAGACTAAAAGTGGGATGGGTTAAAGGGGCGAAGACCTACGAAACGACAGTTATAACTTGGATAGTGGTGGCGATTATTATTGTAATTGTGCTCGCGGCCATATGGTATGTTCTCGCTATTGAATGAAATCGAAGCACCTTTTGAAAGCCCAGGGTTTAACTGGCTGGCTGAGTGAAGGAGTGACAGCGGATTGCCGCAAGTGATTTTGGGCGCTGTGGTTAAATCGGTTTTGGACCATTATGGACCACCTAAGGCTAGAGCCGCTCGATTAAAAAAGGAATAATGGTTGGTAATCCCGGCACATGAAAAGAAGGGCGCATGAGGCGGGCCAGGGTGTGATCGAACTCTTACGAAAGCACCCGCAAGTTCGCATTGTCGTAAATCCGCTTCAACCTTTTCGGCGAGAAATCTGTGTATGCCTTGCAAGGACGCTTCTCGGAACTCGACGGCAAAAACGCGCCAAAAACCAAGCAGATTAGCAACGCTTTTTCTTTTTCGGCTTTTTCTTCTTTCGCATCATAGATTTCACCTATATAACATGTTCTGAGAAGATAAAAAACTTTACCATAAGTTCATCACCTTAGCTTCACAATCTCATCAATTTTCGGCGCTTATGATAGTTTCCTCCCGCGACTTAATCGATTATTGGAATACTGGGTTTCATTTTTGTGCAGAAAAATAATTATTGTGCAAAGCCTTGCTCGGAAAAGATTTATAATGTCGACATTAAACCATGAAAAATAAGGAGAATATTAACTACCCAGAGTATATGGTTTTAAGGCTCTGAAAAAAGGAGTATCTTGGCAGTGTCCCTAGGTGTTTAAGATGTTGGCCGATAACATTCAGAAAGCAACTAACGAAGAACTCCAAGAAAGCGTTGATGTGCTGAGGAAGAAGTTAGAGGAGAAAGCGAAGCTCGCGGAAGACAGGTTGAGCCAGTTGAGATATCTCCAGGCCGATTTTGAAAATTACCGGAAGAACTTCGAGAGGGAGAGGGAGAACATAATTAGACTGGCAAACGAGGACCTTATCAGCGACCTTTTGGTTGTGGTGGATGACTTCGAGAGGGCGCTTTCGGCCATGAAGGAAAGCAAGGATAAGGAGGGGGTCATGATGGTTTACAGTAACTTCGTCAAGATTTTAGATAATAAAGGGC
>JAUWBP010000010.1 GCA_030601665.1 Hadesarchaea archaeon
TATTTCCCGACATTGAGGTGCATGTGCCCCCGCACGAGCGAAACGTATCCATTTTCTATGGACATGACATCGCCCTCCTTGACCGACCCGATCTGGTCCTGCCACAGGGAGAGGAGAATTGTTCCGGTTTCGTCGCCCACCTTGGCCTCCGCCACCCTCTTCGCTTCTCCACCAAATCTGTTGGGGATCTCTTTTGGCTCCCCGACGCTCGTGACCTTTACCAGCACGTTTACCTTATTCGACCTAGGCGTCAGATCTTTTACATTCGTTATTCCCACTGGGGGCCTTTCTATTTCTCCTTCCATAACTATCCCTTTATTATGGTGTGTACTACCATAAATAGTGAATGATGCATGAAACTTTTCCAACATCCTTGGTTGCTTATGGAGGTCAAAAGTGAGATGAGCCAGTTGGTCGCGTTGACCACGGAGATAGTGTAACCGAAATGGGCAAGTACTACATACAGACTAATTTATGGGGTGGGAAATGATGGTGGTAAAAACTAAAATCCAAAATATCGTGCTCTCGGTCACATACGAGGACACAGAGTTTAACCTCAAGAAGTTGGCCAGGTCACTAGATGGCGCAGTCTATGACCCGAAGAGTTTTCCTGGCGTTGTCTATAAATCCGAACACCCTCGAGCATCTTTTCTTATCTTCTCATCCGGGAAGATGAACTGCGTCGGCGCTAGGAGCTTGAACGATGCCAAGCAGGCAATAAGGAAGCTGACCGGAAAGCTCAGGAAAGCACACATAAAGGTGAAAACGGAGCCAAAGGTCAAGGTTCAGAATATCGTGGCATCCGTTGACTTCGGCAGGAAGTTCGATCTCGAGCATATAGCTCGTAGTTTCGAGAACGTCGAATACGAGCCGGAGGTTTTTCCAGGCCTCGTGTTCAGGCTCGACGATCCCAAGGCGGTGTTGTTGCTATTCGTATCTGGCAAGGGAGTATGCGCCGGGGTGAAAAGCATGAGAGATGTAAAAAGAGCAGCGCAAAAGGTAAACAGAATCATAAACCGAATCCCCTCTCGACGTTAGCGGCATTTTTAAGCTATCTAATTTATGTGCAAAGCCTCTTGGATCTTGGATTAAAACTTTTATAAGCAGGAATCACATCACTCCGAGCTTTATCCCCAGTAATCGTGAATCAAGTGGAGATTTTTACTAGTAAATTGGTGCTTAAATCCCCTCCCCCCCGCACTATAGGTTAAAAATTGCTGGTGCATTTTTGATGGCTAGTAAGAGCGGGACGTATTCTTATTTTTCAGACTTTTCACTTTGATAAGCCTTTCTGATTACACCTATGATTTCATCAGCGTGATTCATTACATTTGAGCTATCTTCCACTGATGGATAATACTCTGTAGCAGGGAGCTTGTGCTTTTTTAAGAACAATTTGTATCCCTCTAGGTATCCCCTAACATCCTTTGCTGACACATTTTCCTTTGCAAGGGCATTGCCTATCAGCGTAAGGTAGGAAATCCTTGCCTCCTCGATTTTCCCTTTTTTCACCGCATCCCTAGCCCTTTTTTCGATCTCCTTGGGAGATTCATCGCCAATGTTTGTTGGGGAGATGACAAACTTCAGCAGGGATTTTTCATATGGCTTATCCTTTAGTTCGGGCTCGAGCAAATTCATAAAACTACACAACGAGCAGGTGCATGCCGCCACAGCCTTCGTTGCCTCTTTCTTTTTTCCAAATAATCGCACCATGGGCTCTTCCCCTATGAATAACATCTTCGAGATTTATACCACTTATGGAGACTTGCCCTTGCACTTTTCGTGACACAGTTTGGAATCAAAACACGTAGCTATAAATAGCGCCGCCTTTCGGCCTCACCCGCGCGAAGCGCAGCGTGGGCGGCAGCTATTCTGGCAACAGGAATCCTGAAGGGTGAGCACGACACGTAATTCAATCCCAGTTCATGACAGAACTTTATCGATTCGGGGTCCCCCCCGTGCTCGCCGCATATCCCTATCTCCAGCTCGGGTCTCCTACCCCTGCCAAGCTCCACACCAATTTGTATGAGCTTCCCGACGCCCTTGGGGTCTAGCGTCTGGAACGGGTTCACCTTGAGTATCCCCCGCTTTATGTACTGGAAGAGGAACTTTCCCTCGGCGTCGTCGCGCGAAAAGGCATAGGTCATCTGCGTTAGGTCGTTCGTGCCAAAGGAGAAGAACTCTGCATACTCTGCAATCTCGTCGGCGGTGAGGGCAGCTCGCGGCACTTCGATCATCGTACCGAACTTGTAAGACACCTCAATCCCGTGCTTCGTCATGATTTCCCGCGCCACCTGCTCGAGCTGCTCGCGCACCACCTTGAGCTCGTTAACGTGCCCGACGAGGGGGATCATGATCTCCGGCCTCGGGTCGCGACCCTCCCGCTTCAGCTCGCATGCCGCATCGAATATCGCCCGGACTTGCATCTCGTTTATGTCGGGGTGGATTATCCCTAGTCTACACCCACGAAGCCCCATCATCGGGTTATCCTCACGCATCGCCTCAACCCGCTCCAGGAGTATTTTCTTTTCCTCCAGTTCTCGCTTTTCCTCATTTTTTAGACGCTTTCTCGTCCTCAACTCAACGACCCTTTCAAGAAGCTCCTTGTATTCCGGCAGGAACTCGTGCAGTGGTGCGTCGAGGAGCCTTATCACCACGGGCATGCTATCCATCTCCCTCAAGATATCCTTGAAGTCACCTTTCTGTATCTTTAGAAGTTTTTCGAGCGCTCCCTTCCGCTCCTCGTCAGTCTCTGAGAGAATCATGCGATGGACGAGCGGCAGTCGCTCCTCCTCGAAGAACATGTGCTCGGTGCGGCAGAGGCCTATCCCCTGGGCCCCGAGTTCCTTTGCCCGCTTGACGTCACGGGGGTAGTCAGCGTTAGCCCAGTTCTGCAACCGCTTGAACTCGTCTGCCCATGCGAGAATTATCTCAAACTCCTTGGAGACCTTCGGTTTTATGAGGGGGGCTTCGCCGAGGATGACATCGCCCGCCGACCCGTTTATCGTGATGATATCCCCTTCTTTTACGATAGTCCCGTTTGCCTCGAACATACGCTTTTCCAAGTCTATCTCGAGGGCTTCACAGCCGACAACTGCGGGTTTTCCAAGCCCCCTCGTTACCACAGCCGCGTGGCTCGTCATCCCCCCTCTCGCGGTGAGCACCCCCAGCGAGGCGATTATTCCACCCACATCATCGGGGTTAGTTTCTGGTCGAACGAGAATCGCCACATCCCCCGCGTTTCCCAACGCCTTGGCCCGCTCGGGGTCAAATACTGCCTTCCCGACAGCCGCGCCGGGACTGGCATTAAGTCCTTTCGCTATCACGTTGACCTTGGCATTCGGGTCGATCTGCTTGTGCAGCAGCTGTTCGACCTGCATCGGCTCCACCCTCAGCACGGCTTCCTCCTTGCTTACCAGCCCCTCGCCAACCATCTCCACGGCAATTTTTACCGCAGCCTGTGCGGTCCGCTTTCCTGCCCTAGTCTGGAGCATGTACAGTTTGCCATGCTCTACGGTGAACTCGACATCCTGCATCTCGCGGTAGTGTCGTTCGAGTATCTTCGAGATGTCGAGGAGCTGCTTGTAAAGCTCTGGGTACTTTACCCTGAGTTCAGCTATCTTCAAGGGGGTTCGGATTCCCGCCACGACATCCTCCCCTTGAGCGTTGAACAGGAATTCACCATATAGCTCGTTCTCGCCGGTGGCTGGGTCTCGAGTGAAAGCAACGCCGCTTCCCGAGTCGGCCCCCATGTTTCCAAAAATCATGGTGACAACGTTAACTGCGGTGCCCAAGTCGTGGGGGATTTTGTAAAATTCTCGGTACTCCTGGGCCCGCTTGGTGTTCCAAGAGGCGAAAACAGCTTGGATCGCTCGCTCGAGCTGTTGGATTGGGTCAGAAGGAAACTCTTCGCCAGTCTCCTCCCTCAACACCCGCTTGAATTGCTCGACTATCTTTTTCATATCCACCGCTTTCAAATCGGTGTCGAGCTTGGCCCCCCCCTTCTCTTTGTGCTCCTCAAAAATGTCGTCAAACTTCTTCGCATCGATTCCGAGCACGATCTTGCCGAACATCTGGATGAACCTTCGATAGGCGTCGTAGGCGAACCGCTCGTTTTTCGTCCGCTTCGCTAGTCCTTCAACACTCTCATCGTTGAGCCCGAGGTTGAGGATAGTGTCCATCATCCCTGGCATCGAGAGCATCGCGCCGGAGCGAATAGAAACGAGGAGCGGGTTGTTTGGGTCGCCGAAGCGCTTGCCCGTTAGTTCCTCGAGCTTGCGCATGGCGGCTTCGACTTCGTCCATTAGCCCACCTGGCAACTTCCCGCCGCTTTCGTAGTAGCGCCTACAGACCTGGGTGGTGATCACGAATCCGGGGGGCACAGGCAGTTCAAGTTGTGCCATCGTACACAGGCCGGCCCCCTTGCCGCCCAGAAGCTGCTTGTCCGTGCCGTCGCCATCGTCGAAGAAATAGAGGTTCTTGGCCATGGGATATACCTCATCGTTCATCACAGGAGCCATCGCTTTTATTCTTTTTGGGGTCTACTGTAAGTGGGTTGGCAGATGGAATGGATTACCCCGATCCGACCGGGTTTCGGCGGCTTCGACGAGCCATACGAGCGGGCCAACGTGGTTTTCTTGGGCGTGCCACTCGATGCCACCTCAAGTTATCGTTCGGGCTACCGCTTCGGTCCAGCTAGGATTCGAGAGGCGTCGGCGAATCTCGAGACCTACTTGACGTCGGCTGGGCTGGATGTCTTCGAGCGGCTGAACATCTCAGACCTCGGCGACTTGATGATTACCCCCACCGACCTTAGGGCAACGGGGGAGCGGATTTCGCGGTCGGCTCAAAGGGTAACCAAGGATGGAAAGATGCCAATTTTACTGGGTGGAGAACACACGCTGTCGTACTTCGCCCTCCAAGCTTTCAAGGATGTTTTCGTGGTGCAGCTGGATGCTCACCGCGATCTCCGCGATGAGTACTTGGGCGACAAGCTCTGCCACGCGACGGTAATGCGCAGGGTGCTGGATCACCTGCCCCCCGAGCGCCTCTTGCAGGTGGGCATCCGCTCCTGTTCGAAGGAGGAAGCGGAGTTCGTACGAGAGGCGGGGATAACGACCTACACTTCAGAGCAGATAATTGATGATGCTTCGAGAATAGTCGCGGAGGTGCGCAAGCTCGTCGGTGGCGCGAGGGTCTACCTCACCATCGACCTCGACGTGCTAGATCCGGCTTTTGCGCCAGGGGTTGCGACCCCGGAACCTGGGGGGCCTTCGACGGTTGAAATTTTGCAGTTGGTTCGTGAGTTTGGGAAACTCGACTTGGTGGCTTTTGATGTTGTGGAATTGGTTCCACCGCACGACGACGGTACCGCGACATTTGCTGCGGCGAAAATTATTTACGAGTTGCTCGCGGCGATGGCGAGTTCATCCAAATAGTTTCTGTCCCCGCTCCACAACGATTCGGGACGGCAGGGACATCTTCAAACTTGCACGGCGGAGCGCTTCCTTGCCGACGAGTGCAAATTCCTCCGCTATTCGCACGCTCAGGAGCTTTTGTCCCCGGCTGACTCTCGCGGCGGTGCCGATCGGTCGGCCGAAGGATCGGGCCATACCATCGGAGATCCGGTCAGCTCCCGCCCCTGTTGCCATGGGGTTCTCCCGCAGAATCTGGTGGGGGTAGACGCGGATCTTGAAATGGTAATTGTCCTTACCCGCCTTGACCTCGAGCAGGCGGTTCGCGGCGATGCGAGCGGCTTCTAGCCCGTTGTGCCTTATCTGGCCGCTCTCCTGTGAGATCAAGGACATCTCGACGGGGAAGTCGCCTTTTGGGTTGCCCATGTCGAAGAAAGTAACACGTATCCCCGGGACTCCCTTAACGTACTCCCGGCGGGTGTAGGCCGGACCGCTAAAATGGCGGTAAGTTCGCGCTGGCCGGATTGGCATCTAGACCACTCTAAATAAGCTTTAGAACCCTCATCCTTATTTATTTAATCACTCACAAAATATAGCAGGTAGCAGATGTCGTATATCATAATTGTCGGTGGGGGACAGACGGGCTCGAAACTGGCCAAGCGGCTGGGCGACCGAGGGCACAACGTGGTGATAATCGAAAGGGACGAGAAGCGGGCCCACGAGCTGGCGGCCGAGCTGGACATGCTGGTCATCCACGGCAATGGCGCCGACATAGACACGCTGAAGGATTCGGGCGTTGATAAGGCAGACGTGCTGATTGCCCTTACCCAAGCCGATGAGGTCAACCTCATGTCGTGTGAGTTGGGTAAGAAGATGGGTGTCCGGAGGGTGATCGCTCGCGTCAACGACGAGAAGCACGCGAAGATGTTTGAGGAGCTTGGGGTCGACATCGCAGTTAGCTTGGTGAGTGCAGCGGTGATGCTCTTCGAGAAGGCTGTGACGGGCTCGGGGGTCTACGGGCTGCTCGGCATAGGCGGCGGCAAGGGTGAGGTCGTGGAGGTCACGGTTGGCACGAGCTCGAAGTCGGTTGGAAAGTTCATCAAGGACGTAGACGTACCAAAAGGCTGCACGTTTGCGATGATAACACGGGGCGACGAGCTCATTCCCCCACGGGGCGATACCGAGGTTCGAGCGGGGGACCTCATCACGGTCGTGGGCAAACCCGACGCTGTTTTAAAGATCACCCGCTACTTGCGCGGCGAGTAGATTTTTGATGCGTGAAGTTCGACGATGTCTTTGTCCTGAAGCGCGTACTCCCGAGTCACCTGTTGTCCCGGAAAGCGCGTCGACCCCCACACACGGGCAAACTCCAGCTCTCTCGCGAAATCTTTGTGCACCGCCCTTGCGATGTCGAAGATCGTCGAGCCCTTAGGCAGGACCAGCGGGCGTTTGGCTGTCTCCTCGTCGGAGCGCTTGGTGTAAACGCGGATGAGGTCGAGTTTTTCGAAAATCGCTTGCTTCAGCCGCTCCCCAGCCCCTTGAGTGGCAATCGCCCGAAAGCGCCCCTTGAACTCGCGCTCCAGCAGCTTGAGTTTGTCTGCGGCGCCCGAAGATTCACATTTTGTGAGGAGGATGAATGCACGGCGATAAACCAAGGATTCATCGAGCAATTCCTCGAGGTCATCGGCCGTTACCGGTTCGTCGATGGTCAAGAGCGCGTTGTGGATGCGATGCTCTTGCAGGATGCGTTTGAGCTCCACTTCGCTGCCATCGAACGCACCCGCTCCCCGAACTTCAATCCCTCCCGTGACCTTGCGCTTGATACTGAGCTTGGGGATCTGCTGGTTGAGCCTGATGCCCGCTGTCTCGAGTTCGTTGATCAGAATTCGGACCTGCTCGATTGGCTCCGTCGAGGCATCGACCACTAGGACGATGGCGTCCGCGTTTCGGGCGACGCTGAGCGGCTGTGCACCAAGCCCCTTGCCGAGGCTCGAGCCCTCGATCACCGCGGGGACCTCAACCAACTGTATTTGAACATCCTCGAATTGCATCATTCCCGGCACTGGCCGCCGGGTGGTGAATAGATAATTGTCGATTTTTGGACGGGCGGCCGTGAGTTGGTGTAGCAGCGTCGATTTCCCCGAGTTCGGTGCCCCAACGAGTGCTATTTGGGCGGCGCCTTCCTTCTTGATAGCGAAGCTCGGCCCACCCCTCCCGACCCGGCGCCCCTGCTTCACCCGTAGCTCTTGGCGAAGCTTGGCCAGGCGTCGTTTGAGTACCTTCAGGAGCTTCTCGGTCCCCTTATGCTTCGGGGCGAGGCGGATGAGTTCCTCGGTTGCAAGGATACGCTCCTCCAGCGTCCGCGCTTGAAGATATCGCTCTTCAGCCTTGAAGTATTCTGGGTGGAGGTTTGCTGGCATTTTTGACGCCGAATCTTTATTAGGTTGACAAACAATATGAGTTTTGGCGGGGGGAAGCCCGCAGCAAAAGCCAAACCGGCGCTCAAGGGCGACGGGGAGCCACTCAGAAACCAGGAGTACTTGGGAAGGGATTGGCTAAGGCGCCCGGTGGTGGGTGCGGAGGCAAGAGCTGTGGGAAAAAGGCCCCGAGATGAAAAGCGGCGCAGCGAAAGTTGCGCTGAAGAGTAGTCGAGGGGTCGAACCCCGCCATTTTTTTATTTTAGCCATATATCCAAGTTGGAAATAGTTCTACTTTCGAAAAAAACCTTAAATAGCGGGACGCTTTAAATGCAGGCGGCGGGGATAAAAGCCCGCAGAGGAGGCCGAACCGGAGCTTAAGGGCAACGGAGAGCCGCGTAAAAACTCGGGCGAAAAACCGGGGGAGGACGCGGATAAGTCTCGTGGAGGAGCGAGGCAAGGCAACGACTGTGGGAAAAAGACCCAGACGTGAAAAAGCGGCGAGTGAGTGGAGTGGTCGAGATTTGCAAGCTCGTCGAGGGAGTAGTGGAAGGGTCTAAATCCCCGCCATTTTCTTTTAAGGTTTCAGCAGGTAGCGTGAGTATTTCAGGATCCTTTTCAGCTCGAGCGAGGGGAGCAATCGCGGGGCTTTGATTAGGAGAGCTCGGAGGAGTTTTTCGTGGTGGTCGAAGTCGAAGTGTTTGAGTACCAGCGCTTGCACGTCTTCTCTCTTCAGGAGCTCGAATATTGAATTTAGATCCTCATCGGTCATTCGCTCAAAAACCCTGCGTACACGAATTCCCAGCTCAAACTCGCGGCCAAATCTCTTCATCACGGCCCGTTCGTACGCGCGAAGCTTCTTGGCAGTGGGCTCGCTCCCAAGGGCATCCGCCGCGACCTCTGCAGCGAGTTGAGTGCAAGAGAGCCCGACGTAGACGCCGCCGCGCGTGAGGGGCTTGACGTGACCGGCGGCGTCGCCCACCAGCATCACGCGGTCGGTGTAGATCTTCCTCGTCAGCGGCTCGGGGATGAGCCCAGCGCAGAGGTTGAGAATTTTACCGGATTGGACCTTGGTGGATGCTGTCGGGTGAGTCCCTACGAAAGAGAGGAGCTTCCTGAGGGCATCGTCCCGGGTGGTGCCGAGCCCCACGCGGCAGAGGTCGCCGGTCGGGGTCAACCAAGCGAAGAAGCCAGGGGCGAACGAGCTGCCGAAGTAAAGCTCGGTAGTGTCAGCTCGGACTTCAGCGATAGTTTCGAATTGGGCGCATTTGAGGTAGCGTGCGTTTTTAAGCAGGCCTGCTTCCCGCGCGACAATCGAAGCCGGGCCGTCTGCGCCGATTACCAAGCGTGCCCTGACTTCGGTTTCACTTCCACCCTTGAGCTTCACCACTGGCTCGCGCCCGAGTTTGAGTCCCACGCACCTCGTCCTCAGGAGCAGGGTGGCCCCAGCATTCGCGGCTTTTCTCGCCAGCTCCCGGTCGAAGGCGGCGCGGTCGATTACAAATGCCTCCACCTTGCCGCGAGTTATCTCGACGGGCTCGCTAGATGGGGGGTAGAAAACGGCACGGCGAAGCTTGCCGAGCACCCATTTTCCCGGCTTGATTTTCAGCTCTCGAAGCCCGTCTACCCCCACTACGCCCGCGCAGCAGGCTGGGTTGCCCACTTCGGCATGCTCCTCAATGATTGCAACTTCAAAACCGTGTTTGGCAAGCATCTCGCTGGCGAAGCATCCCGCAGGACCGCCGCCAACCACAGCGACATCTACTCGCAAGCTATCACCTTGCAACTTTTTAGGCAACCCTCCAAATAACCCTAACGAGTGATAGGATGCTAGATGTACTCGTGTACTTGCTCTTCGGCTTATTTCTCTTGATGGTGCCGGGCTTCCTCTTCACGCTCGTGCTCTACCCCCGCAGGGAGAGCCTCGATTTCTGGGAGCGCATGGGGGTGAGCTTGGGCCTAGGTGTGCTTGTGCTCATTTACCTCGGTTTTGTGCTCGCCCAGCCAGGGGTGAAAATGCTCACCTTAGCACCATTCATACTCGCCGTGCTCGGCGTGTGTCTGCTTTTTGCATTCATAGCGTACTGGCGCGGGGGGCTGGAGGTGGCCATAATTTATGCGCGTGCGTTGGTGCGAAAGATAAGCAGACTGAGACCGCCCAAGCCCAAGCCGGTTCCACCTAAGGAAAAACCAACCCCGCCCGAGCAGCCACCCCCACCCAAAGAGCTACCAGCCCCACCTGAAGAGCTACCAGCCCCACCTGAAGAGCGACCAGCCCAACCGCCCCAACCCCCCGAGGAGAAGCGAGAAAGTGGCGAGGGTGTTTGAGTACAAGCAGGTCATCGTCGTTCGAGCCGACCTTGAGATGAGTCCGGGAAAGCTCGCGACGCAGGTTGCGCACGGTTCCGTGGCATCGGCTGAGCGAGCGAGGAGAGAGAAACAAGAGTGGTTCAAGGCTTGGCTAGGCGAGGGTCAGAAAAAAGTCGTTGTTAAAGTATCGAGCGATGAGGAATTGAGAGAACTCGAGGCGCATGCGAAGGAATTGAGCTTGCCGTGTGAGTTAATCCAAGATTCAGGACTTACCGAGTTGCCCCCAAATACTACCACGGTTCTAGCAGTCGGTCCAGCGCCGTCCGAACTGGTGGACAAAGTTACTAGTAAATTGCCCTTGCTGTAGGTGTAGTTGATGAAGCTGAGCGAAGCCGGCGAAAGAGCCTTGGTTGAGTTGGCGCGTAAAATCTGTAGGCGGGGCCCCCGAGTTAGAGTTGGGATAGGTGACGATGCCGCGGCGATTGATATCGATGGCAGTTGTCTGGTCGCGACCACTGATATGCTCATCGCAAGCAGACATTTCCCACCTCGCATGACACCCGAGCAGATGGCCCGCAGGGCGGTCGTGGTTAACCTGAGCGACCTGGCAGCGATGGGGGCCGAACCCCTTGGGCTGATCTTCTCGGTGGGTTTGCCGCGGGAGCTCGAGGTGAAATTCGTCGAGCGGCTCGTGCGAGGCATGGATGTAGTTGCACGCGAATACGGTACCCACGTTGTCGGTGGGGATCTGGACGAGAGCAAGGAGGTGGTCATATCGGGGGCGGCCTTCGGCGTGGCCCGCAGGCGGGAGCTCCTGATGCGCTCAGGGGCGAGGGCGGGCGACCTCATCGCGGTGACGGGCAGGCTGGGGACGGCCGCGGCGGGTTTGAAGCTCTTGCTCAAGAGGCTTCCGGCCAAGGGCTACCGTGCGCTGGTCAGAGCCCAGCTCGAACCGAGAGCGCGCGTGCGGGAGGGCATGGTCCTGGCGCGGGGTGGCTTTGTTACATCGGCGATAGATGTCACCGATGGGCTCGCGGCGAACCTCTGGCAGCTGGCTCGAGAGAGCAAAGTCAAGCTCGTCGTTGATCGGGCCAATGTGCCTGAACATCCGCTCGTCAGAAAATTTGTCACCCGGTATGGTTTTGGTGTCGACGATTTCGTGCTCTTCGGTGGGGAGGATTTTGAATTACTATTTACGGTTCGCCCGAGAGGGTGGGAAAAAGTTCGGCGGGCGCTCAAACGCGTGGGCGCCACACCAGCCTTAATCGGACATGTGGCCAAAGGCAGAGGAGTTTTTATTCGAGCGAAAGGGAAAACGCGAGCACTGCCGGATCGTGGTTATGAACATTTTAGGTGAGCCCTTTGGACACAGCTCGGGTGATAAATATTCGACAATTTTCAGCGACACACGTATCATCCGCCGAGGCTTTGAGTAGAAGTTCTATAAAAAGGGAAAAATCATGGTTCCGCAACCCTCATAACTCTACTTTGCCTTGTGTTTCTGGGGTTGAAGACCTTGGATATCCGTACGATCATTGATGGCTTGACCCTCCACGAGAGAAAAGTCCTACTTAGCATCCAGCAGCTCGACGGGAAGGCAGGAGTCACGGACATCGCCCAGCGGGCGGGAGTCGACCAAGCAACGGTGATGCGGGCGGCGCTTGCCCTCACCCAACATGGCTTGGCCGGAATGCGTGAGGAAAAGTTCTCAAGGGCGGGCCTCACCCAAGAAGGTTTGGAGTACGCGCGCGAGGGCCTGCCGGAGCGACGCATGCTGGTTGCGCTCGCCAGCTGTGGTCCAGAACTCGTGTATGAAGTGGCTGTCCGCGCGGCCCTCAAGGGGAAACTGGTACAAATAGCCCTAGCGTGGCTCACGCGCAAGGGCTGGGCCGAATTTCAAAAGCGGCAAGGTAAAACTGTTCTAACCATTACCGAGCAGGGCGGAACGGCGATTTCACAGAAGTTCGCAGATGAGGCACTGCTCGAGCGATTAGCGTCACGCGTGCATCGTGTCGATGAAATTTCAGCCGACCTGAGAGGAGCTCTCAACACACTGGTCGAGCGCAAGCTTGTGAAGACCGAAGAGGAAGCTCGGCGGGAGCTGAAGCTGACCGAGTTCGGGAATCAAGCCCTCGCGCTCGGTGTCGAGCTGGTTGAGGAGGTGAGCGAGCTAACCCACGAGTTGCTCGTGAGCGGGCGTTGGCGGGGGGTTAGACTCAGACGTTATGACGTGGTAGCCCCGGGGGCCCCGGTCCACCCGGGAAAGGTTCACCCCCAGCAGCAGATCATCGACGAGCTCCGCGAGATCTTGCTCGAGATGGGGTTCGTCGAGATCGGAAGTAACTTTGTCGAATCTGAGTTCTGGAATTTCGATGCCCTCTTCCAAGCTCAGGATCATCCCGCACGCGAAATTCACGACAGCCTTTCGCTCTCGAAGCCGGAGCGGACTAAACTTCCTTCACTTGCGTTGGTCAGACGAGTTGCCGCCGCGCACGAACGGGGTGTCGCCGGGTCAAAGGGTTGGGGCTATAAGTTCAACGTAGATGTAAGCCGAAGACCCGTGCTGTGCTCGCAGACGACCGCCGCAACCGTACGATACCTCGCCTCACACCCGGAGCCCCCCGTCAAGGTTTTCTGCATCGATCGCGTTTATCGCCACGAGAAAATCGACTACAAGCACCTCGCCGAATTCTATCAGGCCGAGGGCATCGTGATGGACCCGAAGCTGACGCTGCGGGACATGTTGGGGTACCTGAAGCAGGTCATGGTTAAGCTGGGGCTCCCGAAGGTGAGGTTCAGGCCGGGCTATTTCCCCTACACTGAACCATCGGTTGAGGCCGATGTCTACTTTCCCGAGAAGGGCGAGTGGCTTGAGGTTTTAGGTGCCGGCATGTTCAGACCTGAGTTGCTTCGCCCGCTCGGCATTCGCTACCCAGTCTTGGCTTGGGGGATTGGATTCTCGCGCTTGGCCATGATTAGGCTTGGGATCGAGGATATTCGGGACTTATTTAACAATGATCTTGAGTGGCTTCACACTTGGAGGATGGTTTAGATGCCATCGATTACCGCGAGCTACCGCGATATTTGCAAGCTGTTGAGAAGGCGAGTCGGGCTGAAGAAGTTGCTGAGGCACTTGACGATGATGGGAATTGGGGCCGAGGCGGCTGGTGATGAGCTCAAACTTGAGGTGGCCCATAATCGTCCAGATCTGCTCAGCCCCGAAGGCGTGGCTCGGGTGCTCAAGGGCTTCTTGGGCATAGAGATTGGATTGCCCTGCTACGAGCCGAGCGCATCCGGGGTGACGGTTGAGGTCGACCGGAGCGTCAAGCCCATACGGCCTTCCATCGCAGCGGGTGTGGTGACCAACGTGAAGCTGACCGACGAGATAGTCGCATCACTCATGCAAGTTCAGGAGAAGCTCCATGCCTCACTTTGCAGAAATCGGCGCAGGGGCTCGATAGGAGTCTACGACCTCGATACCATCGAGCCGCCCGTGCGCTACACCACCACGCTGCCCGATGGCATCCGCTTCGTCCCGCTGGAATTCGACCGGGAGCTCACCCCCGCTCAGATCCTGCGCGAGCACCCGAAGGGCATCGAGTACGGCTCGATCACACAAGGGTGGTCACGCTACCCGCTGTTAATCGACTCACGGGGTGTGGTGCTCTCTATACCCCCTATCATCAACAGCGAGTCCACGCGCGTCACGAGCAAGACGAAACGGCTTTTTATCGATGTTACCGGGGAGGACGAGCGCGTGGCGAACCAATCCCTGACCATCTTGATGACCGGGCTAGCGGAGCGGGGATTTGAACTTCAATCAGTGACGGTCAAGTACCCTCGCAGGCGCGTTCGGACGCCCGACCTCCGCCCGCGCAGGCACCGCTTGAACGCGCGCAACGCGAACGAGTTCATAGGCATCAACCTGAAACCAAGAGGAATCGCCAAAATTGCGGAGCGCATGCGCTACGGCATCGCGGATATTTGGGGTGATATTCTGACGCTGCTGGCCCCGCCCTATCGAAGTGACCTGATGCACGAAGTCGACATAGTCGAGGATATAGCCATAGGCTACGGCTACGACCAGCTCGAGCCAACCCTGCCGAAGGTTGTGACCACGGGTGAGCGAACGTCGATTGAGCGGTTCAGCGAGCGGGCCAGGCGAGTTTTGACGGGGCTGGGATTCATGGAAGCTATGACCTACACGCTCACAAACCCACGGACGAACTTCGAGCTCATGCGTGCACGGGGTGAGGCGGTGGAAATCGCGAACCCGGTGTCGGAGGAGTACACAATTATCAGGAACTCGCTGCTACCCTGTTTGCTTTCGGTGCTGCGAGCGAACCGACGCAACCCGTTGCCCCAGCGGGTGTTCGAGGTGAGTGATGTCGCCGTTTTAGATGAGGGTGCGGAAACGGGCGCGCGAAATGTACGCCGCGCCGCAGCATCGGTGATAGGTGAGGGAGCGGGGTTCACCTACATTAAAGCCGTTGCGGAGGCCCTGCTCCGAGAGCTCGGCATCAGCCACGAGGTTCGCCCCATGGAGCACCCCAGCTTCTTGGAAGGTCGGGCGGCGGAGTTCGTCTCTGATGGCAAGAGCTTGGGCATCGCGGGAGAGATCCATCCCGAAGTCATCCTTGGTTTCGAGCTCGAGCACCCAGTTGCAATGTTTGAGTTTGACTTGAGGTAGTAAGTAAGGCTTTTACTTGATGAAAACAGATTTTAAAATGCGATGAAGGAATAATCCGCGGGAATCGAGAGCTGGCGTGATCCATGATCGTCGGTGCATCACTGCGGGAACACTCGAGCAACCTGTCGGCAATCGCGCCAAAATTGGGTCCTCGTAGGAGCATATTGGCGGGAACACCTAGCAATGACATTCGAGACAACCCTGGTGCGGGACACGGCGGGCGGCCCCCGAGAAAACCCGCCATCGAGGGTTAGCGAGTGAAGGACGTCGAAAAGACACTCAATGAAGCTCGCTGTTAGTTGTGTCGGGGACATCGGGGGCCAATTTAATAAACAGTTTCAAGCCCATCTTCGACGGTGAAAATCTTCACGTTTTTAATCTCCTCTCGCCTTGCGGCCCGCGCGAGTTCGAGGAGCTTTTCCTTGCTGGGCGAGGGGAGCTTCTGAAAACTCAGGTCCGATGTCAGTTGGATTCCTTTGTACCATCCATTTTAACGATGTTTTCATCATGTGAGCTTTTTTTGTTTAGCCTCACTCTCGATGCGTTGTGCTGTTTTCCACGATTTCCTCGCGAACTCCGGCAGCTTCCCATGCTCGCGTACCCACCGCTCTAGGAAGGCGATCGTGCGGGGGTCGGAGGTGTACCCCGAGCCGAGATCCCCGTAGCGCTTGCGCAGCTCGGCTATTCGCTGGTCGCGACGGACTTTTGCGACGATAGACGCAGCGGCCACGACGACATAATTGCGGTCGGCGAAGTTCTCGACCACAAGCTTTGTTTTTGTTTGGAGGTGACGCTGGATTCGCTCTTTAAACATCGCAGGATTTGGATCGGTTGAGTCGACGTACGCGATCTCCGGCTTTAGGCGGTCGAGGATCTGAGCGAACTTCATCGCCTCCAGCTCGTTG
>JAUWBP010000041.1 GCA_030601665.1 Hadesarchaea archaeon
CTCAATGCCGCGATGACGCTCGACGGCAAGATCGCGACCATTGCCGGGGACAGCCGAATCTCATGCGAGGCCGACCTCGACCGCGTCCACGAACTTCGTGCGAGCGTCGATGCTGTTATGGTAGGGGTTGGCACGATACTGGCCGACAACCCATCGCTGACCGTGCGACGGGCGCGGGGCAAGAGCCCCACAAGGGTTGTTATCGACAGCTTCGCAAAAACTCCTCCAGACGCCAAGGTCCTCGATAACTCGGCCTCTACGGTTATCGCTTCGACTAAAAGCGCCTCGAAGCGAAGGCTGCAGAAGCTGCGCGCAACAGGCACGAAAATCGTCGTCGCTGGTGAAAAGGAGGTGAACCTGCACAGGCTGCTCGAAAAACTTCGCTCGGCAGGGGTGCGCAAGCTCCTGCTCGAGGGTGGCTCGACCCTCAACTGGAGCATGCTCAAGAAAGGTTTGGTCGATGAGGTGCGGGTGGCAGTAGCCCCGCGGATAGTGGGTGGGGCCATGGCGAAAACATTAGTTGGCGGCGCGGGTTTTGGCGAGGTCCGAAGGGGAGTTGGACTCGAACTCAAGAAGGTCACAAAAGTTGGTAAAAACCTCCTCCTCACCTACCGGGTTAAGGGTGAAAAGGGTGCTAAAAAAGCTGGATGACCGTCTCTTCCTAATAGGCGTCGCACACGTGCTGCCGAAGAGCATGGTGGAGGTCGGACACGTCATCGCGGAGGAGAAACCTGATATCGTCGCTATTGAACTCTGTCCCACCCGCTACCTAGCGCTCACCAGTAGTCACAAACGACCGAGCATGCTTGAGGCCATGCGCGCCGGGGGGGTCAAAATATCACTGCTCAACAGCTTGCTCTACCTCCTCCAGAAAAAGTTCTCGCGCCAGACGGGTATGCCGGCGGGAGAGGAGATGTTGGTCGCGATCAGACACGCTCAGAAGATCGGCGCACGGGTGGAGCTGATCGACCGAGACATCAGCATAACTTTACAACGGCTCATCGATCGCATGCCCTGGCGGGAAAGGCTCAGACTGGTCGCGGAGCTCCTGCTGGGCCTCCTTCCATTTGGAAAGCGCGTGGAGCTTGAGCGGCTCACTGACGAACAAATCGTCATTTATTTGCTGCACGAGCTGAAGCTGGCCTCACCGACCGCCTACCAGGTGTTGATCAGGGAGCGTGATACCTATATGGCCTCGAGGGTGGCGATGCTTCTGTCCGCGAGCACCGGCAAAGTGGCATGCGTGGTGGGCGCTGGGCACGTGCCTGGCATCTATGAGCGGCTGAGTAGGGGAATTTTGGGGAGTTGGAGGATGAGCGCGGAATATAGGGTCAGTTAGAGTGTTGCTGCTCCTACTCGGGCGATCTAAGTCAGCCCGATTTCGCTCGCGGGAATCTCGATATTTAGCAAACTTTTTAAAGAGGTTGTGAAAAATTCACGTGGAGCTGAGCAAGTGGAAGCGCAAACGCTAGAAAAGTTAAAGCAAATGCTGAACGTCCCGATAGACAAAGTTGAGGAAAAAGGGGAGGAGCTCGTCGTCTACGTGCCGAAGGGGCAAGCCGCTAGGGCAATAGGCGCCGGTGGTTCTCTCATTCGATCGGCTGAGTTCATCCTCAAGCGAAAACTCACCATTAAAGAATCACCGTGACCTGAATGGTCAGTTTTACCGAGATCGAGTTGCGCCATATCTCGATCTCCGTTCTTGCGCTTGTGATTGCCGTCTCAGGAATCGGATTTCTCCCCCTCGAGGATGTGGGGTACCGCATTGCCGTGATATCGATACCTTTGGCCCTAGGTTTCACCGCTCACGAACTGGTTCATAAATTTGTTGCGGTTCGATATGGCTACTTCGCGGTCTACCGAATGTGGACGATGGGCTTGGCATTCGCGCTCCTGATCGGCTTGGCCTCCGGAGGCAAGGTTCTGTTCGCGGCCCCCGGCGCGGTCATGATCTTATCATCATATTTTACCCGACGTCAGAGCGGGATAATCGGGTTGGCAGGACCGGCTACGAACATCGCGATTGCCAGCTGCTTCTTCCCTTTGAGTTACTTGTCAGGCTTGATCGGCGATATAGGATTGTGGGGCGCGCTTATCAACCTCTGGCTAGCATTTTTCAACTTACTACCCTTCCCGCCACTAGACGGGGGAAAAGTCTTCTCGTGGAGCCCCGCAGCATGGACTGCAATTGAGGTACCCCTGCTCGTGTCCATCGTGATGTTATTTTAGGTAAATTTTTAAACGTCGCCAGAGAAGGGGTGGTGAGGTGAGCAATTGGTACAAGCGTATGTTTTGATAACTGCTGCGATAGGCAAAGTCAGACAGGTTTCGAAAGAACTCGAGGGACTTCGAGGGGTGAGAACGGTGCACGTGGTCACGGGGCCCTACGACCTCGTTGTTTTCGTCGAGGCCAAAGATCTTAGCACCATGACCAACACGGTCGTCGAAGGAATCCACAAGATCAAGGGAGTCGTCGATACGAACACGGCGATCATTGTTGAGCTTTAGGGATGGTAGCCCCGCCCGGAACTTCGTCGGCTAAATCGATTTCGAACCGGGGTCGACGGATCCAGATTGCGGTCCTAACGACGTCCGCCAGGATTGGCCTTTAGGCCCAGCACTGCTGGTCTACCCCACGGGGCTACCAAGTATTAATTACTCCCTCTAATAAAATCGCCTTTTGTTGTTGTGAGAAGCCAATAATTTTGGGCGTAATCATAAAAGAATTAACTCAATTCTCTTAACAGCGTTTCAATTTGGTTTATCGCTTTTTGGAGTTTAGCTGTGTTCTCGAAAAAATCTTTCTCTAGAATGGTATAGATAAGTGTGCGTGGAACTAATAGACCCATATGGCCCAGAACATAACCAATATCTGAAAGTTCATAAAGTATCGGAGAGCGCCACCATAATTTGTCCTGCCCCACCCTTGCTAATAATCTACCCTCATATCCTTCTGGCTTGCTTGCTATTTCCTCTAACTCGGTTTTTATCGTAATAAGTCGGTCTTTCGCCCATTCTTTATCAAACTTTATGCGACCGATACGGTGTTCCGATTGTTGGGTTATCCATGTAAAAAATGAAATAATCAAAGTCAATGCAACCATTGCTAACAGAATTAATTGAAGGAGATCCATTGAATCACCTAAATATCCTATTTGCCATATTATTCTTCAGCGCGTTACATGTAATATTGCCTTACGAGCCCCCGAGGTGTCTCTGGGAACACGAGAATCTTCCAATTACCTAAGGAAGTTAAACAGTTGCTATCCGACCAGCCGTCCGCGTGCGCAAAATGGACTGAACGACGAAGTACCCCAACAGGAGTAAAACGTAAACGAGGATGAGGCTGGATAGTACCTGAACATCTGTAACCCTGCCTATCGCGTCCGGTACCCACTTCAGGAAGAGGTTGAAAAGGCTGAATAGCGGGAATATAAAAATGTGTAGGAAAAGTGCGAGATTTGAATTTGCGCTGAAAACCAAGTAAAGCGCAAGGGCACCGAGGCCGAGCAGTGCATAGCTTGCAAGGAATAAAGCGTTGACCTCTGACTGGATTCCCCTTAGGGACAAACTGAAGATGATGTACAGTACGCCCAAAGCTTCGCCGAATGCTATATCAACCATAAGTTGGGGCTTGGGGAGGGCGCGCGGTAGCATTTGACCACATTTTAAGGAGAGCAGAATCCGTATTAATTAACGTGGTCTCATGGCGCGCCGGAGGGCTAGGGGAAGGGAAAGAACCTACTTGGCCAGCTTGCTCGCTATCTCGTTCTTCCTAGGGATACTGCTCGGAGCCGTGCTCGTTTCCACATGGGTGAGTGAGCTGCCCACCCTCCAGCTTGCAGATGGCGAGAACTACACCCGCTCCATCACGATTGTCGGGATTGAAAAGAGCACCGGAGAGGGAATGCTCGCAACTCTGAAAGTGGGACTGATAGCCGGCCAAGGCCGCCTCTTGATAAATGTGCCGCCGTGGGAGAACGAAGATACTCAGGAATCATTTTTCGATGCTAGGGACGCCGCCGAGCACTGGTCGTTTTTAGAGACGGGCCAAAGCTTGGAGCAGGTTGATGTTATCGTCTCCCTCGAAAATCTCTCCGAGGGAACCACGATCGCCGGGCCCTCGGCTAGCGCTGCGATGGCTGTAGCACTCGTCGCGATGATCCGCGCTAGCAAAAATATCGAACCTAACCAAGTGCGACAAGATGCGGTGGTGAGTGCGTCCATTGGTTCCACGGGCGTACTGATGCCCGTTGGAGGAATCAAAACAAAGTATGAAGAGGTTCGAGCTGGTGGGTTTAGTCTTTTCATTATGGCATCGACCCAGGGCGGGCGCCTGCCGAACTATCCTGACATCCAGGTGGAAAAGGTCCGGAACCTCCACGAGCTAGTCACCCGCGAGGACTTGATCTTGATCGGCTCGTGATGGGCGATTTCTTCTGCCTATGTTGAAGTCCAACATGTAGTAGCTGTAGCTTGAACGAAATGGTAGCCCGGGGCGGAACTTCGGTCGACCCGTCGACATTCGAATTCGGCAGGATTTTCCCTTCCACCGTCGCGGGCTCCAAAGGCCCGCAGGATTTTGTGGGGGGTTTAACCCCTGACCATTGGGCCCATTTATCACTGGTCTACCCCACCGGGCTACCAAATGATTGTATTCGTGAATGCTTTAATCAGTTTTCAAACCCCACCCAAACTTACTTAAAACTGACCACCGAGGTTTCCTCCGGAGGTTGGGGCTTGAAGCTGAAGCTCTTGCGCGCCGATCTTTCTTCCGGCTCGATGCGGGACGAATTTGTGAATGAAGACGAGGTTAAATTATTCATTGGCGGCCGCGGTTTGGGGGTAAAAATTCTCATCGAAGAACTCAAACCCGGCACTGATCCTCTTGGACCCGAAAACAAGCTGCTCTTCATGACGGGCCCCGCCACCGGAACAGCGTTTCCAACAAGCAGCAGGTTTCACGTCATCACCAAGTCACCCAAAACTGGTGGCATCGGGGAGACCAACTGCGGTGGAACCTTCGGCCCGGAGCTCAGGTTTGCGGGCTATGATGGTGTAATCATCGAGGGTAAGGCAGCTGCTCCGATTTACCTATGGATACGCGAGGGAGAGGCGGAGATCCGACCTGCCGGGCGGTACTGGGGCAAGAGCACCTGGGACACCGAGGACTGCATCCGCAAGGAACTCAAGGACCCAAACATAAAGATTGCCTCAATCGGCCCCGCTGGAGAGAACCTCGCGTCATGCGCCGCAATCATCAACGACAAACATCGCGCAGCCGGCAGGACCGCGGCTGGAGCCGTGATGGGGTCGAAACGGCTCAAGGCAATCGTCGTGCGGGGAAATAAAAGACCACCCGTTGCGGACGAGAAGAAACTCAAAGAAGCCGTCCAGAGGGCGTTAAAGATGCTGAAGGAAAGCCGAATCACTGGACACGACCTTCCCACCTACGGCACGGCCATCACGGTAGGCTCCATCAACGAGCACGGCCTCTTTCCCACTCGAAACTTCCAAACGGGTGTTTTCCCGACTGCGGAAAAAATCAGCGGTGAAACCCTTGCGAAGACAATATTGATAAAGAGCAAGGGATGCTGGGGATGCTCGATCGATTGTAGCCGCGTAATTCGCGTTACCCAATCGCCCTATCAGGTCGAGGGTGAGGGACCCGATTACGATGAGATCTGGGCGCTTGGAGCTCAGTGCAGCATCGATGACCTGAACGCCATAGCCAAGGCCAACAATCTCTGCGACGAGCTGGGCATAGATACAATCTCGTATGGCAACACCGTGGGCTGCGCGATGGAGCTCAGCGAGCGCGGAAAGATCTCGAAGGAAAAGCTGGGCGGGCTCGAGCTGAAGTTCGGCAACCCACAAGCGATCGTCGAGCTCACCTGGCGGACGGCCTATCTCCTGGGATTTGGAAACGACATCGCGCTAGGGTCGAAGCGCCTCGCGGAGAAATACGGCGCCCCTGAGCTGGCGATGCACGTGAAGGGACTCGAGCTCCCCGCCTATGACCCGCGGGGTGCCCAAGGGCAGGGGCTGGCGTACGCTACCTCAAATCGCGGCGGCTGCCACCTCGGAGCCTACATGATCGGTCCAGAAATCTTTGGCGTGCCCGAGCAGCTCAACCGCTTCGCCACTGAAGGAAAGGCGCAATGGGTGAAAAAGCTCCAAGACTTATTCGCCATCTGTGACTCGGCCGTCTTTTGTAATTTTGCGACCTTTGCCATCTGGGTGCCTGAAATTGTGGAGATGCTCAACGCGATAACCGGGTGGGGGTGGTCGCCCGAGGAGCTGTTGAAGGTCGGTGATCGCATCTACACCCTTGAGCGGCTTTTCATCAACCGCGAGGGCTTTAGCCGCAAGGATGACACGCTACCTAAGCGTTTGCTCGAGGAACCGATGCCCGAGGGCCCATCAAAGGGTCACGTGGTTAAGCTGGGGACGATGCTTGACGAGTACTACGCCCTGCGCGGGTGGAAGGATGGCAAACCTACCTCTCAGAATCTTAAGGAACTCGGCTTGAGCAAGTATGGAAACTTATAGTCCCTCAAACGTTTTAAAATGCGAAGGTTTTTTACGGTCTTTGAATAGCGGGCCCGGAGGGATTCGAACCCTCGACTTCCCGGTTACCGCCGGCCTGAAAGCCGTTAAGAGCCGGGTACTTTTGGCCGCAAGTGCGCCTACCAGACTGAGTCACGGGCCCGAACGGATATATCGCCTGCCCAAATTAAGTGTTTACGATACTATGTTCGTATTCATCGGGCTTGGCCTGCATGGCGAGGGGATGTCGCTCCGAGGGCTGCGCGAAGCCCAAGAAGCCGATGTCGTGTATGCTGAACTCTACACAAGCATGCTGCCTAAACTTAGACTCGATGAGCTCGAGCAAACGATCGGCAGGCCTATCAAGGTGGTCGACCGCGAGACCGTCGAGCAACGCCCCGATGAGATCCTACAGGCGGCAAAAACAAGCAAGGTGGCTTTTTTAGTTCCCGGTGACCCCATGGTGGCAACCACGCATGTCGACCTGCGCCTTCGCGCGACAAAGGTTGGCATCGAAACAAAAATTATTCATGCCGCATCGATCGCCTCCGCAGCTGCCGGGCTCGCTGGCCTGCAGAGCTACAAATTCGGTCGCTCGGCGACGGTCCCCTTCCCCGACAACCCATCGCAGGTGCCTTACGAAACGCTGGTCGAAAACCGTGGGCGGGGAATTCATACCCTGCTGCTCCTCGACATCCGAGCAAAGGAAGGGAGAGCAATGCTAGCGAGCGAGGCAATCGAAATCATACTCGGGCTGGAGAAAAAGTTGCAAAAAAATGCCTTCACCCCGGATACACTTGTTGTAGTCGTGGCGCGAGCTGACTCAAATGATGCTATAGTCAAAGCTGACAAAGTGAGGAGGCTTCAGAAGTTGGATTTTGGGTCTCCGCCGCACGTGTTGATCGTGCCGGGTAAGCTTCACTTCGTCGAGGCAGAAGCTCTCCGCGCCTTCGCCGGAGCGCCTGAAGATGTGATCAAATGACGCTCGATGCTAAACTGATTGAGGA
>JAUWBP010000064.1 GCA_030601665.1 Hadesarchaea archaeon
TTGGATACAAACGCGCTCGAATTTATTTGAATTTTCTTCCAACCTCGCGAGAACTTTTTTCAACTCCCAGCGAGGCCAGATGACGCGCGATAACATCTTCAGGTCGGCTATGCTACCTCGCGCTTGAGGGCAAAACTTGCAGTTTGCGCTGCAGCGGTCTTCGTAGTAGGTCAGCATGTGGGCGGTCGTCGGGGCTACCGCGAGCTGCCCGCGCCAGAGCCCTAGCAAGACACCCGTACCATAAGCAACCCTTACGTGCTCGACCAAGTTGATACCCCTGTTAATTCACTCGGGATTGAACAGCACGCGTCAAGCCTCAGCACTTGAAGCCCGAGCTTGCGTGCAGCTTCTATTGTCTGCTCGCTTGGGACCTCCATTCGATCGACCCCGGAGCGCAGAGCTTGGAGCTCGAGCTCGACCCGTCCAGCGTCACGCGGGCGCATACAGCCCAGCGCTAGCATCGCCCCTGGAAACTTGAGCCGAGCATCCGCGATGAGTTCGCCAACCTCCGCTGGACTCGGCCCAGTAATGTGTTCAAACCCGGTTCCGGGCGTCGGCATGAGCACGAGCAAAACTAGCGCCTGTGGCCTGATCTTGGCTGCAAACTCAAGGGCCGCTCGTTCGCCCTTGATCTCGCCCGCGTGCAGGCCTATGCAGATATGGGGGACGACATGGGGAAGCGAGCGCTTGAGCACATGGAGCGAGCGTCGGTAATCCTCGACAGTTCTATCGATTCCGAGCACGAGCTTTATCGTCTCATCATCGCCTATCAAGTCGAAGTCAGCCAAGTCGACACCAACGCGGCCCAGTTCGTGTGCGAGCCAGCCCGGCACCAAGCCCGTGTGGGTGCTGATGAATATCCCGGTTTCACGTTTTACCCGCTCGATCGCGTCGAGGAAGGGCTCGAATGGCACGTAGCCCTCGCCGTTGTAGCCACCACTAAGCAACACGCCCTGCGCGCCATTCGAAGCAAGCTTTGAGCATGTTGTAAATAAGACATCTGGAGTCAGGCAGGAAATCATATGTCGCAGGTAGCGGCGGCCGCAGTGCTTGCAGTTGAGCGCGCATTTATCGCTAGTAATCGAAATTGTTGGAAATTTTGGGTGAGGATAGCAAGAAAAAAATGTGGGGCAACGTTTAAGTTTTGTTGAAAATGCGCGGTGTTGAATTTTGGTGGTCATCAACGTTTCCTCAGCCATTTATCTGACGCATATTTGGGCTTGAGTTCGGATGCAAGTTCGACCTCATCGCTCGTCAGCTCGCCTTCGGAAAGCTTTAGACCAAGTGACTTCTCGAAACCCCTACTCATCGCTTCCTTTACTTCCTCAAAACTCGGCTTCCTTCCAAGCTCTCGCTCGATTGTCGTCACCCGTTCGAAAACGGAGGCGATGAACTTATCAGAAATCTTCTCAGGGCTGACCCTGAGCAGCTCGAACATCAGCCGCATATCTGGCGCGATGAGCACCGTCCCGTGCTGTAGCACCGAGCCCCACCGGCGGGTCTGGGCGCTGCCCGAGATTTTCTTCCCGTTTCCAAGCACGTCATTGACCGGCTTGAACTCAGCTCGCAGACCTAGCCGCTCGAAGCCCCGCACCAAGCCACCGCAGATCAAGCGATAGGACTCGATGATGTCGTCAGGGACATCGCCTTGCTTGCACACGACACTGTAGGTGAGTTCGCCGTCGTGGTCATGAAAAACTGCACCCCCACCTGTTATTCGTCTCACAACGTCTACACCGTGATGCTTCGCCACCTCGAGGTCGACCTCGCGCTCTACGCTCTGGAAGCAGCCGATCGAGACTGTCGAGGGGAGCCAGCGCCAAAATCTGATCGTGTTGGGTGACTTGCTCTCCGCGTTTAGTTTGAGCAGCGCCTCGTCGATCGCCATGCTCATGGACGCGTCATCCACGCGCAAAGGTAACAAACGCCATTCCACTTACTCACCTGCTGCTCGCAAAATTGCTTCGACCCAGTGCTCGGGCTCGACCATGGGGGTTTGCGCTCCGGTCGAGCCGTAAAATCGTTGCACCGCTGCCAGCAAACTCTCCCTGTCAGCTTTGACGCCAACCAATGTTTGCTCGAGTCGCTCAAGCGCGTCCTCGGGATACATGAAAAAATCACCACTAATCGAAACCTGTGAGATAGCGTCGTTTGTAAGCTCGAGCTCTACTTTGATTACACCCTTTGGTGCCTTGAACTCCGCGTACCCCAAGCGATTACCTCAGCGCCCGTGCCCAGGCATCTGCCATTTCCTTATTAAAATCACATAAAACAATTTCTTTGAGCGATTTTGCAGCCAGAGCGAACTCTTTCAACGCCTTGACCATCGCTTCCGCGGCGCCTTCATACGACACCCCGCCGACGCCAGTCCCCATGCCGGGCAACACGATACTTTCAGCACCCGCCTGGTCTGCACAATCGAGTACAGCTTTGGTTGCGAGGTAAACCTTTTTGCCTGTCGTGGGCATTACGGGCCGCTCCATGGTGGGGGAGTGTACGACCCAGCGCGCTTGAAGTTTTCCCGCAGTAGTCGCAATTGCCTTTCCGACTGGCACCGGCGCGTGCTTTAGGGCTTCTCGTTCGATATCTTCGCCGCCCGCGCGTTTCAGCGCCCCAGCCGCGCCCCCGCCCATATACATCAGACTGTTCGCGGGGTTGCAGAGCGCGTCTGCCTTTTGTTTCGTCAAATCTCCCTGCTTTACGACAATGTTCAAGTTCCCTAGTTTTAACATTCCATCCCAGCACATTTTCGCGCCCACCTTTAATGTTTTTCAAGGGCTAGCCAAAAAGTGGACTTGGAGCTTTTAAGCATGAAAGAGTTTATCAATTTGGGGTAACGATTGGAACCCATTGTTACTGAAAACCTAACGAAGTACTACGGCAAGATGTTGGCTCTAGACAATTTGACGATGAAAATCCGCAAGGGGCACTGTGTTGGTTTCTTGGGCCCCAACGGTGCTGGGAAGTCTACTACCATCAAGATTCTCTGCAGCTTGATTCATCCGACGAAGGGGGAGGCCCATGTAAATGGGTTTAACCCTTCCAAGGAGCCGAGAAACGCGCTTGAAGATGTGGGATGCATAGTTGAGGTACCAGATTTCTACCCACAGTTCAACGCTTTGGATGTTTTGAGATATTACGGAAAGATCCGCGGAATTACCGGCAGAGAGCTCAGGAAGAGGGTGAAGGAGGTCTTAGAATTTGCCGGGATATCCAAGTGGGCAAGGATGAAGACCCCAAAGTTCTCGAGAGGGATGAAACAAAGGCTGGGCATCGCTCAAGCCCTCTTGCACGATCCCTCGATCCTCATTCTAGATGAGCCCGCTTTGGGTCTTGATCCACGGGGGGTAGTAGAGATAAGGAAAATGCTGAAGGAGATAATGAAACAAGGCAAGACGGTATTTCTTGCATCGCACATGCTCTATGAAGTGCAGGAAGTCTGTGATATGGTCGCAATGATCAACAAGGGAAAACTGATAGCATACGATAGGGTAGAAAATCTCGAGAAGTTATTCAAAGTGCAGGTTCTCGAGGTCGATTTGCTTCAGCCACCGAAGCCCAAACAGCTCGAGAAAGTGAAAAAGTTGGAATCGGTCAAGTCGTATTCAGCCGAGAAAAATCGTATAAAAATAAATTTCGAGGGGGATAAAACCGCTCAGGTGAAATTGCTCGCAGCCTTGGTGAAAGATGTCAGACTCCAAGTGGCCTCATTTAGACCTTCAGTAGCGGCACTGGAGGAGCTCTACCTACGGTTGGTTGAGGAGTGAAAAACGATGGCACTACCCTCGTCTCTCAGGCAAGCAGGCACCGTTGCGAAATATGAGTTGTGGAAACATCTGAAGGGTTGGCGTTTGATCGGGCTCATCATGCTCGTTACAGTATTTTCCGTGCTGGCTGTCAAAGGAATGGAGGGGGCGGGGAGCGCTGTGGCGTTTAGCAAGGGGTTTTTCTTCATGCCAGCGTATTTTCTGATTACAGTTGCGGGAGTTGTCCTCGGTGGGGATGTTCTAGCTTCAGAGTTCGAACGTAAAACGGGCTACTTGCTTTTTTCAAACCCAATGAGGCGCGTCACGTTGGTTGCTGGGAAGTTCACGGCTTCCTTCATTTCAGTCCTATTGATGATTTCAATCTTCTTTTTAACGGGGATACTTTTCATGCTCAACACTTACGGTGAGGTGCCGGCCACGCTCCTAGGTTCCCTCGGGCTGGCGATCCTCTATGGGTGCGCCGTGCTCAGCTTGACCTTTCTCTTCAGCTCGACCATGGGGGGGACAGGGGCGACGATGTTCTCCTTCTTCACATTTTTCCTGATAATGCCATTTTTTCAGGCCTTCCTGCTCAATCAGGTGGGAGTTGAGCCGTGGTATCTACTAACGTATACTTCGGGAACGATAGGCGCGTTTATTGATCCATCTGGAACCTATTATACGCACCCAGATTTCACGGTCAGTGTCCTCGTCATGTCGGCATACCTAATTGGGGCGTTGATTTTGTGTACGATTGCCACCAAGCGGAGGGAGATGAGGTAGGAATCTCTCGGAAAGTTCAAGGCACATGAAATCACTTCGTAAATCCTATCTCTTATTTTACAGGTATTGCGATGCCCACTTGAGCCAGAGCCACGATGCTATGCCCGACGTCCAGTAAGTGCCCGAATCAATCGCTTGGTAGTCTCGACAACGGCGCGTTCCTCGTATGGAACATAAGGTAAATCAGCTTCACCTGCGACGACCTTCGCGAGCTCGTTAATCGCAACCGATGCCGCGCACTCGGGCTCGTACACGACGACGGGAACGCCCTCGCGCTCCGCCTCTTGAACCTTGGGGTCCTCGGGAATATCTGAGAGGATCGGCATCGCCCCGAGCGTACGCCCCATGAACTGTTCGACCTCGCCGAGCGAGAGGTCCGCCGCCTTGCCCGTGCGGTTAACGACGAGGCCTCGGGCCCAGGAGCCGAGCACGTTCGCCAAGCGGATCGTCTTGTAACAGTCGACGAGGCTGGGGTAAGTTGGGATACAAACGGGCAGCATCTCGCGAGCGGCAGCAATTGAGATTATCGTGGCATCCGCTATTCCCGCAGGGGCATCTATGAGTAGAAACTCTGTCTGCTGCAGGAGTTCGCAGATGATTTCCTCGACGCGCTCGCGCTTCACCTTCGAGAGCACGTCATGTACATCTTCAAAACGAAAGCCCGTCGGGACGACTTTTATGCCGTGGTTTTCATAAATTACGTCTTTAATATCAGCATTTCCCGTTAAAACATCTAAAAAACTCACTTCACACTTATGCATCCCCATGATTATTCCCAAGTTCGCCATC
>JAUWBP010000076.1 GCA_030601665.1 Hadesarchaea archaeon
TCAATCATGCCGGCGTGGAAAATCTTGGACTCGTAGTCTAGATTATCCCCTTCCTGTCCGACGTGAGTGGAGGCAAGCAGCTGAACTATTTGAGACTCGCAGTACTCCAAAGCGTGTTCGAGGTCACCTAGCTTGGTTGGCTTGATGCCGGTGACCAGTCGTATGTTGGGCGCCTCGAGCTCTACATTTACCCCCCCGACATCGATGGGGTGGTCCCGCCCGTATTTCTCTATCAGAAGGTCGACTAGGTCCCTCGCGTGGGTACAGTGGGCTGCGGTCCCGATGGAGGCGGTGATCACGTCGAAGCGGGATTGCTGGGTGGCTATGTCGATCCCGCAGGCCCCTCGCTTACCTTTGCTCAGGTCGCACTTCCCCATCGTGCAGAGGCAGCAGAGGTCGCAGAATGGCAGGTAAAAAGGCCTGTATTTTTTCAGCAGTTTGAGGTCCCACTCCCGCAGGGTTTCTATCGCTGGCATCGGGGTGGGGCCCGGGGCTTCCTCCCACTCCTCTATAATCTTTCCAATTGTGAATTCTAGACCTTTTACCCTCAGGACATCAGTCGAGAGCTCATCTAGCTTAACGCGCGCCTCTGGCCCCATGGGTATCACGTTAGGTTTATTTGGAAAGCATAATAAATCCTTGTTTCGATTAATAAAGCAACTTTATTTTTTCTAATGTCAGCCCCGAAGTTTAAAAGGGTTTCAAATCCTGAGCCACACTTCTGAGGAACCTATGGTTCACACTTTCGCTTTTTTGGCGATTTTCTCCAGTTCATCAGCCCTGGAGGGCGGGATCAGCTTTCTATCTTTCAGGTCCATTATGCACTTTGAAGCGTACTTACACCAAGTTACGCAAGAGGATGTGGCCTCCCTGCGCAATGCATGCCCGCAGTCAGGGCATTTCACCTCCACCTCATACCCGAAGAACTCCACCTCGCCCCCGCAGCTGGGGCAGCTCCTTATTGTTATAGATGGCTCAACTAAGCTCTTGGTCCCTGGGCATTTGTCCATTGGCGTTACCCTCCCCGGACATTTTCCATTCTATCAATAATCACTTTTCATCCTGCTCATAAAAGTTTGTTGAAGACTCTTACGGGCGATTGTGCCCGGCCCCCGAGCAAATACTTTAATGTTGGGAACCTAAACTTCTCACTAAAACGAGAGGTCTTTGTCATGGAGAAGTCGAACTTGGCGTTCGCGGTCTCTGGCAAGGGGGGGACGGGCAAGACAACCGTAGCCGCCTTGATGGTTAGGATTTTAAGTGAGAAGGAAAATCGGAGCATTTTAGCCATTGATGCTGATTCGGATTCAAACCTCTCCAGTGTTTTGGGAGTATCTCTCAATAGGACGGTTGGGGATGTGCTAAACGAGTTCAAAAAATCCATCAGCAAGGGCGAGGTCCTCCCCACGATGGTTAAAAAGGACATCCTCGAGTCTCGTATTTTTGAGATCTTGGAGGAAACCCCCCGCTTCGATATTCTGGCGATTGGGAGGACGGAGGGGGAAGGTTGCTATTGTGCAGTGGACGACTTTCTCACAGACATCATCGATGTGATTTCAAAAAATTATGATTTGACTTTAATGGACATGCAAGCTGGGCTTGAGCATCTGAGCAGGAGAACCGACCGCAGCGTCGACGTTATGCTCATTGTGACCGACCCAAGCGCGTTAGGATTTCAAACTGCTCGAAGAATAAAAGAGCTGGCGAAGGAGGTCCACATCGAGTTCAAAAAAATTTACCTCATTGGCAACCGTTTCAAGCCCGAGATGGAGTCGATGCCAAGGGACGAAGCGGCGAAAATGGGTATCGAATACGCCGGGAACATCCCGCATGATGAAAACGTTCTGAAATACAACCTCGAGGGACGACCGTTGGTCGAACTGCCGCCCGAAAGTCCAGCCTTGGTGGCGACGAAAAACATCCTGATACGGATAGGGCTTTTAGATTAAACAAGAAGAAACATTCGGCTTTTGATTTCTGACAGAGGTGAACCATTTCTTGACAATTCGCATCATCATACTTCGGTAAAGACAAAACTCATGGTTTTCGGGGGGACATCAAGGGATGTTATTTCCTGAATTTTTGTAGTTTTTTTAGCAATTCCTTATCACCTTCGTAGTCTCCAGCGCATGTTGCAATTATGCCATCTACAAGACCATCCAACTTTGCTGCATATTCTTCAACGCGATCCATAGTTGTTGTGATTGGCCACCCAATCATTTTCACAATTTCCGCATTTTTAGGTGTCCCTACTAGGAAGTATGAGTATATGGGCTTGTCTAGACGTTTGCATTCTTTGGCTATTTGATCCAACACGGGGAAGGATTTATCTTCAAGTCTCATGAAAAAGACGAAATCCCATGCATCCCTCACTCGGGCAATACTTTCCTCCGCGGATCGACGTGCTGTAAGCAAACAGCCTAACTTTATATCCTTTGTATGTGCTGTGGCACGTAAGAAATCTCGGGCTTCCTCGGAGGATTTTAACATTTTTATAGGCTCCCCGTACTTGGGGATGTCACCCATAGATAGCGCGATTCCATCAAGACCTATGGAGTCTGCGGCTAGAGCTAAGCCCCCTACTTCGACTGGGCCTTTATAGTGTAATATGAAAATAGGTACCACCATTTTGTCTGGGTATTTGGTTTTGAGTATACAGCTCACAACCGTTCCGCTAGGCGCTGGCACACCTGCAGCGCTATCTGTGACGTTCCATCCATCAACCAAATCATGAGTTTCTTCGCCAAGTTTCAGGAATTCGTGCGTTGGAACAAACTCGTGTAATATTTTCATCAAGATCCCGAACTAAGGATATTGGTTGGGATTAAAAAATCTTTTGGGCGTAGTGCGCAATTGGTTTCTATAAACTTGGAGCTGTCATCCCTTCCGAAATACAGGAGAGACCGTACAAGGCCGACAAGATCGGTAAGGAGAGGTTCCAAGAAGAAAACATCGAGATTTTTAGCGAACTCTGCAGGAAGTCAAGAAAACGGGTGTCGCGGGCATTCACATGATGCTCGTGGGCTTCGAGTGGATAGTCCCCTGATTTTGGAGAGGGTCGGGATAAAAGTACAAGTCAACATATTTTACCGAGCTGAAGTGAATGTAATAGGCGTTTGCCATGCTTGCCAAAAGAAAAATCCTGAAGGTTAATTTTAGGAAAGGTAAAAAAGCTGAGGAAGAGGACTTCGTGGCTGTTGACAAACCCACTAACATCTTCGTTAACGGGAACTATTTCGTCACCCTCATGGCGAGCCCAAGAAATATTCGAGAATTGGCAATCGGTCACTTGCTAGGACAGGGCGTCATTAATGCACTGGAGGATATCGAGCATGTTAGCATAAGGGGGAAAAACGTCAACCTGAGGACAAAAGCTGAAATTCAACTTGAAGCCACCAGATTCCCGAAGGTTATCCCGACCGCTTGTGGCACATCGGAGGACATCATTGGACTTTTGGGTAAATCGGGTGTACTAAAACTCGCAGTGAAATTTAGTGCAGAAAATATTTTGAATGCATTTAAATCACTTCACTCTGCATCTAAGGTCTTCAAAAAAAGCGGGGGCACCCACGCGGCGGCTTTGTTCACGCGAGGTGGAAAACTGAAATTCTGCATGGAGGACGTCGGGAGGCATAATGCGGTAGACAAGGTCATCGGGAAGGGGCTGATCGAGGGGGTGAATTTTTCAAGTAGCTTCATGATCTCAACGGGTAGGTTATCGGCAGATATGGTGGTCAAGTGTGCGAAAGCCAGGATACCGCTCGTCGCATCAAGAGCAGCCCCTCTTGAATCCGGCATCCTAGCGGCTGAGATGAGCGGCTTGACGCTTGTCGGTTTTGTTAGGGGGAGCCGACTGAATGTGTACACTCGTCCTAGACGGGTGAAATTTTAGATGGGAAAGCTCGGCATTTTGGTTTTAGCGGGCGGAGGTAACGAGAGATTGGGCAGAGAGAAGGCCTTTTTTGAGATAAACGGGAAACCCATGATTCAGCACCTAGCAAGAAATGTCTCCAAACTATCCTAAGAAATCGCGATATCGTGTAGATCTGGTAGGGAAAAACTGACGAGAATGTTTCCCAGAGTTAAAGTTGTTGTGGACAGGGATGGGGGGAAAGGGGCATTAACGGACTTGGTGAGCTCACCTGAGGACATCGAGCTTCTGTCAGCGGAAGATTTTGAATAAGTATAAATGGCGAGTCAACTTTGAAAACTTCCAACCATTCTATAAACAGCATTTACCAAGACAATGTTAATGGTGATGATTACGTC
>JAUWBP010000063.1 GCA_030601665.1 Hadesarchaea archaeon
GGGACATTTATCGAGACCTTTCCACTTATGTCTGTGTACGCGTGCAAGCTGGACCCGGGCCACCCGCTTGCTCCGTATGCTAGGTGGGCCCGCCAATAGATGTACCAGCTCAACCTCGGGGATGGGGTCGTGAAGCTGACCAAAATGGTGTAGTAAATATCTTGGTCGCCCCACTTTCCCAAGGTCTTGTAAAACGGACCTGAGACGGTAACGGAGCCTGTCACGGGGTTTCCATCTTCATCGCCGACGCGGAAATCCCTTAGCCTGTCGACCCCGTTTTTATCGTCCGATAGACTATTGTGGTAAATGTTAAAGGTGTAGCTCGAGGTCCCCTCTGACAGATCTCCGAATGTGAGGCGATAAGGTACCCAGTCGAGCTCCTTCCACCCGTCCAGATTCCCGGTCGCCCATTTCCCCGCTGTTTTATCAAAGCCTTCGAGCTTCGTCCTGGCTTTGGAGCCCGCTGCAGCTGGGTCGGGCAGGATGAACGCGAATACGCCTGCGAACATCATCAAGATTAAGGCTAATGCAAAACTCTGCTTTACTCCTTTGCGCCCGAATTCATCTCGAGTTAGCTTGGTCCAGCCATAACCCATTCAATCTTGCCTCCAATCTCGCTCCATCAACTGCTAGTTCGTAAAGCCTGCGAGGCCTTCTCGGTCCGAAAGCGTGCAGTCCAATCGAAAAGAAGTGGTAGCTTACACTAACGTCGCAAAGCAAAGGCGCCTCGCCGGATTTCCCGCACCCAAAGGATCCCAGCAAGTTATTGGCTCCTATATCTCCTTACTCAAACCTCTGACAGGTGCCCCTTTCGGGGGCTTCGAGGAAGGATAATGTTTCGCCCGCCATCGAAACAATAATAAATCACTTGAGATGTTTCGCAAATGCCCGAAATAACTCATCGGGGGGCTTGAATTTTCGGCTTCGGCTGAGGTTCGAGAATGGCGGGACCGAGATGAAGAAAGGATTGTTACATATTGGACAGGGGGGGGCGCTAGAGGGCTTGGCAAATTAGGAGGCTTGTGGGGGACCGAGGCTTAAACAAAAAACCCCAAGCCCTCTAGCTTAGTAGTCACTCTACCTGGAGTCTTTCGAGGACTTCGGGGAAGGGAATTGTTTCGCCTCCTATCGACATAATAATAAGTCAACCTTATTCCAAGATTTTACAAACACCTAAGCGAATAAAGCAACGAAAACCCTCTGAACAACTCCCAAACTTGGCTACCTCACAGCCCAAGCGAACTTCTGCTGGAGGGCCTTGGGATAGATCTTCTTCCAGTCGTATGAGACCTCCTTCGCCCACCCGACGTAGAGACGCGGGTCGATGTAAGATTTGAGCGATGTCCCGAGGTTGTAGTCGCGCGTGGCCCTTGTAAGCTTCACCTTGAGCCCAGCAGCTCTCATCCGCCTTCGGAGGCTCTTTACCCGCCTTGCGCGCGCGCGGGAGCGGGGGCTTTCCTTGACCTCCATCAGCTTCGCCTCCAAGGCCTTAAGGCGATCCACCTTTTTCCCGAGGGATTCCTTCCAGTTCTTCGGGAGCTTCCGCTTGTGGTGGCAGGTGATCGCAGCCTGGAGGTTCGCGAGCTTGGCCACGTAACTCTTCTCGAAATCCTGGTCCTCCGGACGAACCTTGGAACCCGCCAAGTACTCCCTGACGACCTTCGAGGCATGATAGGTCCTGAAGACCTTGGCCGTGAGCCCGGGCATAACCTGGCCCAAAAAATCATTCACGTGCTCCGAGCGGACCCCGGAGAAAATGGGCGCCCTGGGCCCCTCGATGAAGGACCTCAGGTTATCCACTACTTGGGTCGGCGGCTTGATGGTCCCGCGCCATCGAACCGAGTCCTTGCCCAGAAAGTCAAATTTCACCAGCCCAGAGTCTATCTTGACGTGCGAGCCCCTCAAGGTGACAGCTCCAACGGTATCAGCCTCGTCCTTGTCCTTTTCGTCGCCGACCCTGAGCTTCAGGTTGTCAATCAGGTAGGATACGGTCGCCACCTTGCGCTGGGCGATGTCCTCCGAGGCCAGGTTCACCTCGATGTATTTCCAAACCCTCTCGACGATCCCCTCCAGCTCGCGCGCCTTGTTGAACTTTTCGATCTCGCGCTCCTGCTTGAAGCGCGCGGTGTCGGCTATCCATAGATACTTGAGATTCCCGCCGAGCTTGTCCTGCCACTTGGCTATCCACACGGCGTGGGGATCGAAGACCCTTTCCTTCCAGTGTCCGCCGCTTGGAGGTTTCGGGGTCGGGGTATCGGGTGACAGGTTCAGGATGATGTTTTCATAGCTGGCCCCCGGCTTCCACCGGCCCCGGAGCGGGTGCTTCCCGCGCCCCATGAATATGCAGGGAGGTTCTACGGTGTAGCCGCCGATCTCGATAACCTCGCCGTTTACCTCAGCATACCCATACTTCTGCTTGTTCTCCTCCCGGACTTTTTTCCTGACCTCGGCGAGCTTTTTCTTCTCCTCGCGCGACATCGCCTCCTTTCTCGCTTTTTCCATCTCCACCCATCGGATGATCTCCGAGAAATCGAAGTCCTCCATCTTGGCCGGGGTCTCAAGACCAAGGGCCTTCGAGAAGTCGCCCACGAAGTTTCTGGCGAAGACCTGGTCCCCCACATAGTTAGTCCCCAGCTTCTTGACCCACGCAACCGCTATCTCCTCCTGCTCTGGGGTCAATTTGATTCTCTTGCCCCTGTAGCCGATGGTGAAGCCTTGGGATTCATAGATCGGAACGAGCACTCCGTTGTGTTTCAATCTCTCGATCTTAAATTTGGTCAACATTGATATCAACCTAGATTATTTTGCGCTATTAAATATCGACATGTTTTTTACTTTCTCGCCCCATGTCGCGCGTAAAGCTGGAGCACCCGCTTGCTCGTCCGCCACTCCCCGCCTGTCTTGACCGATGGCATGACCCCCTGCTGGCACCGGAGGGCGAGGTACTTCGGCCCATAAGGGGCGGATTTCGAGATCTCTCTAAGATTCATCAGCTCGTCCCCGGAAGTTCCCACCTGATCCAAGAGATCCACCAAGCTGGCGCCCATCAGGAGCTTGAGGAACCCCTCTAGAGGCGAGAAGTCCCCCCTCGCGGCGTTGTTAAGCGCGTCGAGGTAAATCCTCCGGTGACGCTGTAGGACGTGCACAGGTGGCCAGTTGCGTTTGAGGAGATGGAGGTTCAGCAGCAGCCGACCAACCCGCCCGTTTCCGTCCGTGAAAGGGTGTATGCGCTCGAATTCGAAGTGCAGCCATACGCCCAGCCCGAACGTATCTTCGCCGGCCACGTCTCGTTTCCGGTACTCCCGCTCGTAAGCCTCGAGCTCCGGCACGACCTTCTCCATCCTCGGCGGGGTGAATGCGGCCTCCCTCACCCGAACGTTGACCCGCCGCCATTGGCCTGCATCAGGGAGGATCCCTCTGAACACTGATTCGTGGAATTGCAAGATGAGTTTCAAATCCAAGGGAGAGCCACATAGTCTGGGAAGCGAGCGGAATGTGCGTTCGTGCTGAATCGTCTCCATAACGTCCCTAACTGGCTTGCCGGAAACACTTTTCCCCTCCAGGAGCAGGCATTGCGCGTCCTCCCAAGTGATGGTACTCCCCTCCACTGCATTTGTGCCCCAGGTGTTGAGGGCAGCAGTGCGCTTCCAGACGGGCTCGGGGAGGTTCTCTAGGCTAGTCCGTTCGAGGAGGGCCGAACGCAACTCCCCCAGTAATATGTCTTGAATTGCCATAATGGTCAATTCCATATTAACTTTATAAATATATATGGATTACTCTTATTTTTTTGATATTCCATATAAGCAGCTGTTTTTAAAATGGGGTAAATTTATTTAACTTTTGGGAAACCTCAGAATGTTCATCAGTTTTTATGCGACCGATTCCCGCCGAGGCTTTGAGTGAGGTTGTTTATGAGGGGGCAAAACGGGAGGGTACTAAATCACGCGGAAATTAGTGGCGGTTTTTTAACCCACCAACGCACACCCAAGCTTGGTTGATAGTGTGGCGCTCGAGAAGAAGACAATCCACGACCCGGTGCACGGGAGCATGCGACTGAGCGGCCTAGTGCTAGAGCTCGTCGACACCCCCGAGGTCCAGCGCCTTCGGGGCATCCGGCAGCTTGGCCTCGCCAACCTCGCGTTCCCGGGCGCAAATCACTCCCGCTTCGAGCATGCCCTCGGCGTCGCGTACCTTCTGAAGCGGATGAACGAGCAGCTCAAGCTGCGCGGGCCTGAGCTGAACCTCCTCCTAGCCGCTGCAACCCTCCACGATGTCGGTCACGCCCCCTACTCTCACACCCTCGAGTACCTAATGAAGGAGTACGTGGGGAAGGACCACATGGAGCTGACAGGGGACATCCTGCAGGGCAAGCTCAGCTTTTGCCCGCCGGGTGAGCTCGAGCGCCTTCAGGAGCTGCGGGTGCCCAGCGTGGTCGATGTGCTCGAGCGCCATGGAATAAACCCGAAAGAGGTCGCGCAGTTGTTGCTGGGAAAGCACCGCAAGCCATACCTCGGGCAGCTCATCTACAGCGACATCGATGTCGACCAGATGGACTACCTGCTCCGCGATGCCCACTTCACGGGCGTGGCCCTCGGGATGGTGGACGTCGATCGCTTGATGGACACCCTCTGCGTGCATCGCGGGCGCATGGCGATCCTGAGCAAGGGGATCGAGGCGGTCGAGGGGATGCTGACCGCGCGAGCCTTGATGTACACCTCGGTCTACTTTCACCACACCGTGCGCGTGGCCGAGACGATGCTGGTGAACGCCGTTGATTTCGCGATTTCGCAGGATGGGCCGATCACCAAAAATAATTTTTACTCAATGACCGACGCCGAGCTGATGGAGAACCTTTACTCGATGGAAGGATACCCCAAAGATATCGCCATGCGCCTCCGATATCGCCAGCTCTTCAAACCAGCATACGTCGAGAAGCGCCGCGACCTAACTAGCGCTGAGAAGCGTGGATACCTCCGGCGCTACAGCCGATGGCGCAGCACCCGCAAGCTTCAGGATGAAATCGCGGATGAGGCGGGCGTGCCCCACGGCCAGGTCATCCTCGACGTCCCAATCGTCGACATAATAATTTCAGAGCCCCGCTTGGCGAAGGTCGAAATTCCCGTGCTCGCGGAGGGGAAGCTCGAAAAGCTCTCCAAGCTCTCGCCCATAGCGTCTGCAATCGAGAAGCGGCAGGCCCCCCGCTACCTGCTGCGGGTCGTCACCGATCCCAGGCACGTGGGCCGGGTGAAGCGGGCGGCGAAAAAAGTTTTGGGTTGAAATGGTTTTACGCAACAAGAAGAACGCTAAAAAGGAAAAGAGTTAGAATGGGCGTTTCACTAGAATCACGCCGATGATCACCACCACGACCACCACCGCCCCAATCACGGGTATTAATGGGAACTCGGACGGTGTCTCGGATGGTGTCTCCACCTCCGCCAGTATTTGCGTGATGACATTCCCCTCGGCATCCCACGGGGCCCTCACCCCCGCGAGTTCGGTTATGGTGGGAGCGATGTCTATGATGCGGTGCGCGACATAGGT
>JAUWBP010000005.1 GCA_030601665.1 Hadesarchaea archaeon
CTGCCCAAGACTGCGGAGCGCGACTATATCCCAACCCTCGGCGAGATCAAGGAGATTCACGACGCCGCGGACATTCGGGACAAGGCGGTGATAATTCTCGCGCTGCAGACAGGCATGGCGCCAGTCGACATCGTAAATCTGACGCGCGGGGACTTTGAGCAGGCGCTAAAACACGATGAGTTTCCACAGCCGCTCGGATGGCTTCAGCGCCACAAATCCCGCATGGAGTTCCACCCCTTCTTGTTCAGGGACTCCGCCGTTGCCCTGAAACTATATCTCCAGAACCGCAAGGACGATTCTCCCTACTTGTTCGTGGATCGTTCGGGCAGACCGTTCTCGGAGCGCAACGTAAACGATATTTTCACGAAGGCTGCGGAGCGTGCGGGGATCGAGGTGCCGGAAGGGAAGCGCCTGCGCGTTTACTGCCTGCGCTCGGTATTCGAGACGCAGATGGGGAACGCCGGGATGCCCCAAACTTGGATAGACATGATGATGGGCCACAAGGTAGGGGGATCACGCGGCAAATACACCAAGCCCCCCGAAGCGGACTGGCTCGAAAAGGCGCGGAAGGCGGAGCAGTTCATATCTATCTCGCGGGTGCGGAACATGGACGTTCTTCGAGAAAAGATTAACACGGCGCGACAGGGGGACATGCTGGAACTGATAATAGTGCTTGAAAAGGAACTCGGGCGCGAAACGATGAAGCGCCTCGCGGAAGGTTATCTTATCCTGAAACCGATGATAAAATACGACGAAGAGGACCTACTCCCACCGGAATATGTCATGGCTGGCGTATTTGACGAGTATCTGGCGCTCCGCAAACGGAGAGGTCGAAGGAAATTTACGACAGGGCGGGCTTGAAGGTTCTCGTGCAAAGGCGCGCGAAAATCGACGAGGTTGTTGAAGCCAGGATGATGAACTTATTGTAAAGTCTTTTATCTTCTCAGAACATGTTCCAATGGTGAAATCTATGATGCGAAAGAAGAAAAAGCCGAAGAAGAAAAAGCCTTGCTAATCTGCTTGGTTTTTGGCGCGTTTTTGCCGCCGAGTTCTGAGGTCAATCTTGGCGGCACTTACGATTTCAGTCCGGAACGGTTGAAGCGGATTTACGATGGCGCCGGGTTGAGGGTTTTATAAGGCTTTTCCACAATATGGACAAATTTTCATTGAAGTCCTCTTTACAGATAAAAAAAGAAAAAAGAAAAAAGGCTAGGCCGCGAGCGAGGTCGGCCGCCAAACACCAACTAATCATCGAAATCGTGGGCAAGTCCGGCCCGTGATACCTTTATAAGGTTATACGTATATCTCCGTAGGGGGACATGGTTGGGCAAGAAGGTGAAAGTGACCTTGTATATTGATAATCAAGTAGTGCGTGCTGCTAAAGAGGCGGGGTTAAACCTTTCCAAAATCTCCGAGAACACCCTCAAGGAGGCAATCGCGAGGCTGAAGGGTGTGCGTAGGTATGCGCAGAAAAAAGGCCGTTAATCTCTATCTCAATGAGGCCGTGTGCAGGGAGGCGAAGGAAGTGGGCCTTAATTTATCAATCATTGCCCAAAATGCCGTAAAAGAGGCAATAAACAGGCTAAAGGGCGCTGGTTGCCAAAATGCCGCAAACGTGGTGGTGCGGGGGACGGGATTTGAACCCGCGAACCCCTACGGGACCAGCCCCTCAAGCTGGCACCTTTGGTCGGCCGTTTGGACCTTTGACCAGACTCGGCCACCCCCGCGCCAAAAAATTATATGTTACAAAGGTTTTAAGCTTCTCAAAGTTTCTTAACTTGCTTCGAGAATTCATCGAGCTTGTCCCCGAGGAGCCCCATCGCCTTGAGGAGAATCTGTTCGGGTGGCATGCCTCCCGCCGACTCGATGCGGAAGATGAACTTCGTGGGGTCGCTCCCTATCCGGATCGCTTTGGGCTGGCAGACATCGGCGCAGCCCCTGCACATCGTGCATAGCGTTATATCGGTGATTTTTGGCTTTCCCTCGACGAGCTCGATGATGTTGACCGGGCATGCCTTGACGCAGTCACCACACCCATCGCACGCTTTCTCGTCGAGCTCGAACACCGGCATGTACTTGTACGCGATTACCCCAGGTTGCCACTTGGCGTGCTCCTTGCCAGGCCCCAAACGCGCAATTGCGGTCAGCTCGAGGCGCTGCCCCCTTTCGAGCTTTATGATTGGGACCGAGCCGCTCACTGGCACGACTTCCTCATCGGTCGACTTCAGGTCACCGCTGAGTACGGTCGCAGGTCCCTCGCGCTTTAGGGTGAGGCTCACGCTGCACTTCGGGCAACGTCCTTCGCGGCAGCCGCACTCGCCAGGGAATGCATAACCCTTTAGTGGGGTGCGGAGGGGGATCAAAGCGAGCCGGTGGGATAGGATCTCGTCGTACACCGCAGAGTCGTTCACTTTGAACTCCACCTCGTCGATCGCCATCACGGGGACCTCGCGCATTGCTGCCCTGCGGAGGGCGTTGGCGAAGGCGGGGGTGGAGTCGGAGAGCATGAGCTCCACTTCGTTTCCTTCAAGTTTTCTAATCTCGACCTGCATCGGACCACCGAATTCTAACAACGATAGGGCTGGGTTCGCTTAAATATTTCTTTTTTGGGACCCCTTAAGAAGAAACGCAAAGGGCATCCAAAAAGGAGCTATACGCGGCGCCCTCTCCTCCCCCCACGACGACGACAACCGTCATGTGGAGTCGGCGTGGTGTCCTCAATTCGCCCGATTCTTAAGCCGGCCCGCGCTAGCGCCCGAATTGCAGCCTGTGCCCCTGACCCTGGACTCCTTGACTCGCCTCCTCCTGGCGCACGCACTTTAATGTGAATGCCTGTGAAGCCCTTATCCATCGCCTCCTCGGCCGCGCGCATCGCAGCCTGCATCGCCGCGTAGGGTGAGGACTCCTCGCGGTCGGCCTTCACGATCATACCTCCTGACCAGCGGGCCACGGTCTCGGCCCCGGTGAGGTCGGTGATGTGAATGATGGTGTTGTTGAAGGATGAGTAAATGTGAGCGACTCCCCACTTTCCTTCGGTCATGTTGCCTCCTCCTTCGGCTTCTCAGCCGCTTTTTCGGTTTTCTCGGGTTGCGCTTTAGCTTTCTCCTCGGTGCCGGGCTTGGCTGCCGGGGCTTCGGGTTGGGGCTGCACTTTGAGGGACGAGCCCTCCGCGTACCCGATCGTGCCCTCCTCCTCGAGAGGGACCAAGTAGCTCGGCACCATGACTTGCCTACCGGCGATGACTATGTGGCCGTGGAGCACGAGTTGTCGAGCCTGAGGTGGAGTCTTGGCCAACTCTTTCCGATGAATGAGCGTTTGGAGGCGGCGCTCGAGCAGATTCTCGACGTTCAAGCCGAGCACGTCATCCAGTATCGCATCCTCGCCCACGAGCCCAAGGCGGCGGAGGCGCGATAGAAGTTGTTTGGACTCGAGTTCCGCTTGGGGGCCAGAGGCGGCGAGCAATTGTCGGGCCTGTCGCCTGAAGTTTCGGAGCAGGGTCTCGGTCCGCCATACCTCTTCCTTTCGGCGAAGCCCGTATTTATTAAGGAGTTTGTCCTCGGCATCCATCCGCTCCTTCTCCCAAGGATGCGCGGGCCTGAGGTATTTCTTACGCTGACGCTTCATTCTTTCTTCTCCTCAACTTTTTTCTCTTCCTTCTTTTCTTTCTCCACCTTCTCCTCCTTTCGCCCTCGCCTGCCCTTCTCTGCCTTCGCGGTCTCTTCGCGGATTCGGATATCTTTTCGCTTCACTCCTACCACCAAGCCCTTTCGACCGGTCGTGCGGGTGCGCTGCCCTCTCACAGACAGGCCAAGTTCATGTCTAATGCCTCGACGACTTCGGATTCGGCGCTCGCGCCCGATGTCGGCGCGTACAGTCATAGCCACATCCGCGCCGATTAGATGGAGATCCTTTCCCGTTTCGTAGTCCTTTCGCCGGCTCAGCATCCAGCTTGGGATTCCGTGCTCGACCGGGTTGTGGAGAACTTTTTCTAGGCGGGCAACCTGTTCTTTATCCAAGCTCCCGAGCTTTACGAAGTGGTCCACATCTGCAGCGTAGGCAACGGCCCGGGCGAAGTTCAGGTTTACGCCTTTTAGGTCAGCTAGCGCTAGCTGGACGCGCTTCTCGCCCGTGAGGTCCTTTCCCGCCAAGCGCACGAGGTGCTTGAATTCATCTGGCATTCGAATCGCCAACCTAGTCTTTCTTGAATTTGTCAAGGCGCCTATTAAGTCGTTCGAAAGGTGGCGCCGGGGAGGGGATTCGAACCCCTGAGGCCCAAAGGACCACGAGCTCTCCAAGCTCGCGCCTTACCTGGCTAGGCTACCCCGGCTCAAATCTAACTCTAGCTTTTTGAGTTATATCCGCTTTCACTGAGAAGTTAACGTGATTGCCAAGTTAATTAGTTTCGATTATTTCCACTTCCGCGGGTATGTGCCCGGTGACATCACGACGCGCTCGGGCTTCGCGACGATCCCGTGATCGGCATCAAAAATCTGCTTTGAGGTCATGGTCGCACGGGCCAGCGAGATGAGCTCACCCTTCAGCGTCATCAGCGCCACGAGATTATCAAGCGAGACCCCTGTTTCAATCGTGAGCACTCCGGGAGCTGCGAGGCTAGCGCCGTGGCAAAGCGCATCGACAGCCCCATCTCTAACGACAAGTTTGGGCAGGTGTTCAACTGTGGCCTCCACAGGCAAAATGACTTTGCGCAGGTGACTTTCATCGCCCTCCTCCCGCCAGAAGGCGTAGGCGTCTGCAAGCCCATGTAGTTTGGTCAGAGTGCCATCCTCGTGAAAAGGTCCCGTCCGCGTCCGGCGAAGCTCGCGCATGTGAGCACCGCAGCCTAGGGCCGCGCCCATGTCGAAGCAAAGCTTCCGCATGTAGGTCCCCGCCTCGCACCCCACGCGCATGAGCACGTCCCGGCCCTCACGCTCCAAGGGCTCGATGTAGTAAATTTTCCTCGTCCGGAGCACTCGCTTCACTGCAGCTCGGAGTGGTGGGCGTTGGTAAATCTCCCCCTTGAATTCATGCAGCACCTGATCGAGGCGGTGCTGGGGCACCTCGCCATGCAAGTGCATTATGCAGATGTATTCCTTGCCCGCCGGTAGCAACGTCTGAACCATCTTGGTGGCGTCATCGAGTGCTGTCGGCAGTATCCCGGTTACCTTCGGGTCGAGGGTGCCCCCGTGCCCTGTGCGTCGAACCTCGAGCATACGCTTTACCCAAGCGACGATTTCATGCGAGGTTGGCCCAACGGGTTTGTCGAGGTTGATGATTCCCAGGCGCAGGTGTTCACGAATTGGGCGCTTGGTGGGCTCACAGCCATGGTTGGGGTCAGTCATATCTTGAGCCCGGACTAGAACTTCACGCTTGACATCGGAAGGTAACTTGCCCACTCAAAACACCCTATGACCAAACGTTAGGCGGTGCCTTCCTTTTGCTCGGGGGGTTTCTCCGGTGGTTTCTCTGTCTTTACCAAGCCTGCTGCCTCGAGCGCGCGTTTGGCCTCTTCATCTGGCGCACCCTTCGCGATTTCAACCCTTTGCTCGAGGGGCTCTAGGTGCGCGATGTTACATCGGCGCCGTTTAATCCCAGAGCCGCTCACCACCACATATACGTTGTCGAGCACGTCCACTACGACGCACCGCCTGCCCGCCTCATGCCCCGCGAGCTTCACACAAACTCGACCTACATCCATCACCATCTTAACACCTTCACTTGAATTCCTGCTCTTCAATCTTTATATCTTTATACAAAAAAGTTGCGTTATTCAAAAGTTCTTTGTTTGAGGATGGGCCCGACCGCAAGTTCAAGTATTCGCGCCGTCTCTCGAGCCGACCAACGCTTGGTGTTGAGAACCAGATCAAACACTGAGCGGTCATTAACATCAATGTTGTAGAACCGTTTGAACCGTTTGGCTTCGCTCCGCTCCCGCCCCATCGTTTCTCGGAGGACCTCCTTGTACCCCCGCCCCTCTCGACGGGCTATCCGCCGGACCCTTTCCTCGAGTGGAGCAGTGAGTAGGATTTTCAGATTTGCCTGTTTGGCCATCCACCCAGCGAGGCGAGCATCGATGAGCACTCCATCCTCTCTTGCGGCCTCGGCGGTGCGAAAATCGATTATACGGTCGATCCCGGGGTTGCGCTCGGAATAGCGCGAGAACTCATCGAGCGTCATTCTCCGTTCTCTAGCAAGTTGCCTGAAGACGCTCCCCGCACAGACGTAGCGAAGTTTGAATTTTCTCACCAGCGCCCGTGCGGCAGTCGTCTTGCCCGTCCCGTGCAAGCCGCTTATGGCAATGATCGCCATTCGCTCACGCTCGAGCAGCTTCTTTAATCGCTCGGCGCGCACAGGCCGGGCAGAGATAACCACCGTAAGGGCGATTTGGCATGCGGGAGCTGTGGGGCAGGGACCGCAGCTCGCTTGGCCTAGCTCGGGGAACGCCCCCCAGCGGGCGCCCACAGGAAGCGCATCTCGCCACCCCCGCCCGCTCCTCCTTATAGCGCACGATGGTTCGCCCTCCGGGCGTGCGGACAGAACGCTTTTTATAGCTCCTTGAGCGGTACCTTCGCGCCGGCATGCTACTCACGGATAAGCAATTTCCGCCAGATTTGGGAGAACCCGAAGTAGGTTAGGAGATACCAGCTCAGGAAGCCGCAGGAAGCCCATTTGCCGAAGAAGGGGAGGTCTAGGCGGAAGGGGAGCCAAGCCACGACCCATCCCGAGTACATGCCAGATAGGACGAACCAGAAGATGAAGTAGGGCACGATATAGAAAAGCATAGGCTTGAAATTTTCCTTCATCATCTGTCCTTGGAGTGCCATGATCCGCTTTTGATCCTGCTGGACCTTGTACAGGCGCTTCATGTCCTGCTTGCTCCGGGCATCGCGGAGCTCATGCTGAAATGCGGACATCTCAGCCTTGATTTGTTTCAACCGCTCCCAGTTCACGACACGTCGAGATATGAGGGTGACGATAAGGGCAACGGATATTCCAATCCCTAGGATGAAGAATAAAGCATGCTCGAAGTTGAAAGGCAGCCCGACCCCGAGCTCGCTCGCCATTAGCGAGACGTCCGAGCGCAAATCCCGAATATTTTCCTCGGTCGCTGATTGCTGTAGAGAACTGAAAGCTTGGGTTATTCGGTTGTTTGTTTCCAGGAGTTCCGGACGATTGTTAAAATTTTCGTTCTCGACGAGGTTACTGTAAAGTGTTTGGGCTTCACTCAAACCTCCCGACGCACTCCCCCCATGCCTGAGGGCTACGATGGAGCTGTCTATTCTCTGCAGCAGCCTCTTGTACGTTTCCTGCTCATTTCCCGCCTCCTCTGCACTAGCGATCGTCACGGAGCTCGCGAGCAGGAGGACGGCGATCAGGGAGTAGATGAGTATACGGTGCATGATTTCACCTCAGGGCCTCAACCATTTCCTTTATGGTTTCACTGAGTTTCCTATCCTTATTATTAATTATCCTCACCGTTGCGCCCGTGAGCGCCGCGTATGCCGTTGCCGTGGCACGGTTGAGTTGCTGGTGCTCCACGACCTCGTTCAGGATCTCTTTGTCCCGCTTCCTCGCGGTATCCTTTGTCCGCCGCCCCGCCACCTCTTCTGGAGACGCTTCAATTATCACGATTGATTCGGGCTTGAGCTCCTCGAGCACCCAGCGAGGAAGACCTGGGTAATATCCTTCGGGTTTCTTGACGAGACAGTGGGTATCGACTAGTACAGGCTTTCGCTTGGCCACGCGGGCGATTTGTTTTCCCGCTTCGCGTTGGACCTCTCGGTAAGGGCCTACAGGGAACTTCCGCATCTCGTCGCGGTGAGTTATGCCCTCCCGTTTCAGAAGCTCGAGCATGACATCGCCGTAGATTATCAATTCGTATTCAACACCTTTTGTCTTGAGCTGCTTTAGCGCCCCTTCGATGACGGTGCTCTTTCCAACTCCTGGCACGCCAGTTACGACGATCACTTTATTCACTAAAGAACCTCCTCACCGCCGGGAACATCTCCGCCATGCGTTCTTTCGCTATCTCTTGGTAAAGGCTATACATAATGCTCACGGTAAGCAAGATCCCAGTGCCGCTGCCTAAAGCCCCCATGAAATCAGCGCCTGCGGAGAGTGCACCAACGGTTGCGCCGCCGAGCAACGTTGCTCCTGTGATGTAGCGACTGAGCACGCGTTCCATCACCCTAATATCGCGGCGGAACCCCGGGATAAGCATGCCCGAGCGATCGAGCTGCTCTGCCACATTACGGGGCCCCATCCCTGTCATGTTTACCCATAGCGAGGCGAAGCCCATACATAACAGGACCAAGACCACGAAGTAGATCCCCGCTCGGAACGGATCAGCCGCGACGGCGAAGATGCCGTTCGGGGTGCTGAGAAAATCAGAAACACTTTGTAACGGAGAGAAGAACATCCCCAATATCCTGATGTTCGCGAATACCACCATCGCGAGGATCACTGGGATGACTGAGGCGTACATAAACTTGATTGGGTAGCGCCCGCGGATGCCACCGAAGCGGCCATAAGCAAGGGGTATCTCGATGCGCATACTTTCGATGTAGACAACTATGAAAAAGACCAAAATCGTCGCGATTACACCCATCATGTTCGGTAGAGGCCATGGTCTGGTGAACGCGTCGGAGATGTTGCCTCCCACTATTAAGGTTTTGATCAAGTTTGGAACGGCGCCTGGAAGCTCACCGCCCGTCGCAGCCGTGGCTATCGGGTTGAACGCCTGCGCGAAAATGGTCATCGATACACCGGCTACGATGAAGAGGCTAATCCCACTCCCGAACCCGTATTTCGAAACCATTTCGTCGAGGAAGATTACGATGATCACCGCTATCGCGAGCTGGACGACGATAAAGATGCCTGCGCTTGAGCCAAAGGCGACCCCGTATTGTCCCGCAATCACGAGCATCGATGCTTGAAAGATGCCCATGACTATAGCCCCAATTTTCTGGACGCCGGTGAAGAGGGCGCGGTCCTCGGACTGGCCCAGATTAAGTCCGAGTATCTTGCTTCCGACTAGCAATTGCATAATGATGCCAGCGGTGACGATAGGCCCGATGCCAAGCTCCATCAGGCTCCCACCGTGGCTGGCGAGTATGAAACGCAGCTGCCCAAAGAAAGGGACCCTACCAGCTTCTGCTTCCATTCCGTAGATCGGGACCTGGGTCAGGACGAAGAAGGCGAGGAGGGCTATTCCCGTCCACATGAACTTTTCCTTGAATGAAACGTGCCGCTTTGGAACTGCTACCTCGGGGAGTTTTCGTACTATGGGCTCGAGTGCATAAAGTTTGGACCGCGGCTTCTCAGGCTGTTCCATCGCCTTCACCCTGCGATTGCCTTTCCGCCCGCTTCCTCGAGTTTCCGTTTTGCAGATTCCACAAATTCCTTCGCGATGACCTCGAGGGGATGGGTGACGCGCCCCCCGCCGAGCACTCGCTCAAAACCGAGCTTCTTAACATCAACTACGATTCGCTCATCCTCGCGTTTGGCGATGCCCTGTTGCAGGAGTTCGTCGAGGCGCTCGTCGAGTTCGCCGACGTTGATCGCGCTGATTTCTCTCCTCGCTGCGAGCGGGCGCGTGAACCCATGTTTTCCAAAATGCTTGGGCATGTACTTGAGCAGGTAGGACCACTTCTGTTTGTGGCCGCCGCTGAGCCCTCTACCGCCCTTCTCCCCAGCTCCCCGTCCACGTTTCGAGCAGCCCCTTCCGTAAGTTCTTGTGCCTCGTTGTTTTCGCACCTTTCGCCGCCGTCGTACCACCATTCACAACACCTAGATCATTCTGATGACGAACTCGTTGATCTGCTCGCCGCGGTAGCCCAGATCGCCAAAGTCTTTAAATGGACGTTTGGTTGCTTTATACCCCTTCCGTGGCGGGTGGAGCCTGAAAACTTTCTTCAATCCAGGGAGCGTTCCGAACTCGGCCTCGCCCGAATGTACCGCGGCGGCGAACTCGCTTAACGATTGAAACGGGGTTTGGGATTTAATGAATTCGTCAGTCAAATGCTTGTCACCGGTTAGCCTTCCGCGTTTCCGAATGAGTTTCTCTAATACCTTCTGCTCAACCTCCCCCCACGTAATCATGTCCTTCGCTTTCTGCAGCATCCCGCGGGAAGTGGGGGTATCATCTATCACGACGCAGTGGTTGGTGCGCGTTAGGCCAAGCATCCGCATCGTCTCACTCACACCGCGCCGCACGTTCACGCTACCTCGCACCCTAATTACCGCTAATTTAGCCACTCTCTTCACCGACCTTTCCGATGAGGACGTGCTCCTTATAGGGCTTCCGAAGGGCTACCCTCGTGGTCTGCTTGAGGGCGTCGAAGGTAGCGAGGGCGAAGTTAAGCGTCGTGCGCGTCTGCCCACGCGAATGAAGCCAAGCGTCCTTGATTCCGGCCATTCGAAGAATTGTCTTCGGGACCTCGGCCGCTGCCAACCCAAGTCCGCGCGGCGCTGGTTTTATCGTCATGTGGACGCTGCCGCTTCTCCCAGTAACCTCGAACGGAATCGAGTGAGGTCGTCCACAGGCACACTCCCAGCTCCCGCAGCCTCGAGCGATCTCTACGACGTTTAGCTTCGCCGCGGTAATGGCCTTTCGTATGGATGGACCGATCTCGCGCGTGCTTGCGTACCCAACTCCGACGATTCCATCTCGATTCCCGACCGCTGTAACTACACGATATTTAATTCGACGTCCTGATTTGTGCATCCGCTGGACTAAGCTTACCCCCAAGATATCCTCCTCAGTATTTGGCACGAGGGCATCTACGATCTCAGGCTCTTTGATCGGCCTTCCTTGGCGCAGAATCTGAGATATTTTGGTTACCTGCTTTTCCTTTACCGTTCGCCCCATGCTCGTCCGAGGCTGCCATAGATTGATGTCGAATTCCTCTCGCATTGGTTTCCTTCGCTTCCCTCGTGTCCTTCGTGCCCTTCCCATTTTACTCACCGAACTGCGCAACTATTACTTGCCTGATTTCGTTAAAGTGCTGTGGTAGCTGCTCTGGCATTAGTCCCCGCCGGATGTAGGCGGAGAATCGCGCGTGATATGCTTTTTTATCCTCATCCTTTAGTTTCGCGGCGTACTGGGCGATGTGCTCCCCACGTATCCGCTCATCGCTTGGTAAAACCTTTTCACCGTGGGGAATTTGTAGACCGGCGTCGAGCGCTCCCTTAAGTACGGCGAAAACTTTAGCTTGGTAAATTGGGTTGTACTTCCCGAGATCCAAAGTGCATTCCTTCGTCCCGGCCTTCAGCGCGCGGTATCCGCAGAGCAGCCCCACGAGATAGGCCGCAGGGGTATTTGCAGTATATCCTTTCCACCCGAGTTTCTCGAGCTCCTTCGAGTGCGCCGAGGCAAGGGTGAGGTCCCCACTGGGGGTGGCACGCACGGATTGGGCGATGACATGCTTTAGCGAGATTCTCGTCACCAGCCGCGGTTTGCCCGAGCGTATGAGCCTGAGCCTATGCCTATAGTCGGTCTTTCCCCCTCGCTTGCGCCTGAACTGAACCTTCCAGCGCGGTCCGATCTTAGCCATCTTCATCCCTTCAGGAGTCCTCGCGCCCTGAGGTGGGTTTCGAGATGAGCCCTGCTCTTGAAAGCCCCACCCTTCACCATCCGATAGAGTCTGCGATACTCGTGCGGATTGATTGTTCCCTCTCGCTTGAGTTCGCGTAGCCTCGCGCGCAACGGCCGCACGGTTCTGATCCACCTCGCCTTTTTCGGTTGTCTAGCCTTTCGCGTGCCCTTCCTGCTCCCAACGCCCCGCCGCCTGCCACGCTTGCGTTTGGCGGCCCGCCGCCTGAACCTTCCGCGGCTTATCCCCAGCTCTGGTTTTGCCTTGATCGCGCCCTGTCGGATCAAGCGCCTTACATCTTCACGTGAGATCGCGGCAGAAACATCGGTAGCTCGGGCGGGGTCGACCCAAACCCGGTTGATGCCCACGCCGAGGATATCAGACGCTAGCCTGCGCTGTGTGCTTAACTCCACGTTTTTCGCCTCCGGGATTTAGTACCTTGATACCGAGTTCCTTGGCTCGAGCGAGGATATGTTCCCGCTTTCGCCCCCCAACGCCTGAGGCTATCCGAATCGCTTGCTTGCCCGCGTCGAGTCCTTCGAGGTTGCGGGGGCTGTGTACCAAAAGTTCGATGAGTCCAGAGGGATGAATCCCCCGAACGCTTCTCGGTGATCGATAGCCGACCGATACTACCGCAGATTTACCCCTTATGCCCAGGCGCATCTTGCTGTCTTTACCTCTGGGCTTGCGCCATTTTTCGCCAAGCTTTGCGAACCTAAACCATTCCTGACGCCTGAATTTCGGCGCGCGTTTTTTTCTCGTCATTTTCATACCTTCTCCACAATGTAACAACCATCTTGGAAGACGCGTGGATCGCGGTGCCTGATAAAGGTCGCCTGCTCGATGTTAAATGCTGTCTGCCCAACTTCGTTCCTGTCGATGCCTTGGACGATTATTTCATCCTCCTTTACTTCCACGCCCACATCACCGACGATTTTGGCCACGCGAGGTGCCCGTTCACCGAGAAAGTTTTGGATCAGGACGCGCTTGCCATCGACTTTTATCGTGATCGGAAAGTGTGAGTAAACCACACGAAGTTTGTAGGCGAAACCCGTAGTGACACCCTTGAACATGTTGGCCAGACAGGCCCGGATCATGCCAACCGCAGCTCGATGCTTTCGACGCTGGAATAGGGCTTCGACCAAAATTTTTTGCCCCTCCGTTTTCAGCTCGACTCCGGGAATATCGAATTTATATGCGAGCTTACCCTTCGGTCCACTAGCTTCGATCATTTTGCCCGAGAGTTTGACCTCTACGCCTTCGGGCACTTCTACCTCTTCTCTGATTTTTGCTGCCATTTTGGACACCATTACTATTCAGCGTTCCTTTATCTTTCATAACATTTTAGGTCACTTGACTTTAAGGTTTATAAAGCTAGATTTACTGCACACTATTCCTTCTTTTTGGCCCTCCAATTCTGGCTCTTGCAGCGCGGGCATGTCTTGGGGTTGAGGATACTTATCGAGTAAGGGTTAGCGGGACCTCACCCTATCGGGCTTTTCACGCTGTCCGCGAACAAAAAAGCATTTAGGGTTAAGAAGGTAAATGCGCATAGCCTGCGGTATCTGCCGCAATTTCCAGCCCCAAGTTGGAACTTGGGCGTGGGTTCCGCTGGCCGCGCGCGGTCGGACTGGTTGGTGAGATCCTCACCTCCTTTTGCCTCCCGACCGCGCGCAAATGATCAAGCGCCCCCGAATCACAAGTGCTTTAAACGTAAACGCCGAATTTCTAAGGAGGCAAAAAGGAGGCTTAAAGTGAGGACCGGGGGTTTTAGAGGCGCTTTGCTGTCGACCTTGATGATAGCTTCGCTGATAGCTTCGGCTGTATTGCTTCTATCCGTCAGCACCGTTTCCGCGGAAGGGCTCACACCTCACAGTCCTATCTACATCAACGGCAATGATGGCTTCATCCCTGCGAACGGTGTCACATCGGGCTCTGGCACATCTGGCGACCCCTACATCATTGAGAACTGGGACATAAGTGCTGAGAACGCCCACGGGATCGAAATAAGGAACACGACAGCGCACTTCGTTATCAGGAACTGCTATTCGCATGGTAATAGAGGGCATATTGGGATATTCCTCGACAATGTGATAAACGGACAAATAGATAATGTAACAACCGAGAATAACGGGGCTGGCATTAGGCTTCGCTATTCTTCAAATAACAATATCATGAACAGCATTCTTTTGGATGACAATTTGAACATCGAACTCGTTAGTAATTCCTCAAACAATATCATCAATAACTGCACCTTTTACGTTTATGGAGGTGGCATCGGTATTTTTTCTGGTTCGGACAACAACCACATCTATCACAACAACTTCGTGAACAATGGGCACACTTATGATGACGGCACCAATTACTGGGACAACGGCTACCCATCAGGCGGCAACTGCTGGAGCGATTACATCGGCATTGACAACTATCAGGGTGAAAACCAAGACATTCCCGGGAGCGACGGGATAGGCGACACTCCCTACTATATCATCGGCGACAGCAACCGCGACCGCTATCCACTTGTTTGGACGGGGACGGCGGTTTTCAGTCTGGAAAATCTGTACGCAGTTCGCTTAGAAAAGAACCTTGACCTCTACCAGGGCTCGAAGCTCGTCGTGAAGTTCTACACCTGGTGGGATGAATACGAGAATGAGAGTGTCATCGAGAACTTCGTCCCGCCATGGCATGTGGAGGGAATTGAGAAAGTCCCGAATCCAACATTGCCCTGGTGTTACAAATCCGCGGTGAAGAAGGCTAGGCTGGTTCTGACCACTGATGATACCGGCAACGAGATCGCCCCGACGATAGCGAGCTGGACCACGCGGAAGGACCACCTCTTTGGCAGGATAATGCAAATCAAGGCCATCTGGATCTTCGCCTCGCCTGACGAGAGGGATAAACTGATGAAGGAGATAAGGGACATGTTGGGATGGTGGCCCTACGCGCCGTCGTGAAGCCTTACCCAACCTTCCCGGGCTTTGCATACATACGTCAAATTTTATGGGTTCGACTATCACCCCCCGTGGGGCCCGAGGCGAAAATAAAAATTAGTATGTAGTTTTTCTAGCTTTAAGGTTTAGAACGTAAAGGTTTTTGATAGATTAGCTAGTAAACGTACGCCAAGAGTCGCCCGCCCAAACTCTGCTCTTCAGCCTGTCGGTGAGATATTACTCCTCGCTGGGTAGAGACCAAAAGCAAGCCGAACCCGGCCGCGGGCAGGTACCTCTTCTCCCAGGACTCGTAACCGTCGCGCTTCACGGCATATCGGGGCTTTATCACCCCGCACCCGTTGATCTTACCCTGTAGCGCGACCCTGAACTTCCCCCCGCGGCCATCATCGATGAACTCAAACTCACCTATGAAACCTTCCTGTTGCATGATGCGCAACACCTCGCCAATCAACTTCGATGCGGGGGCAACCACCGCTTCACGCTTTCGAGCACGCTCACAGTTTTCAATTTTTGAAAGCGCGTTCGCTAGAGGGTCTAACAGCATCTGCTCACCCATATTTTTTGAACCCCATCTTTGGCGCCAGTTCGCGGAAGCAGCGTCGACACAAGGAGAGCCCGTAGCACTGATAGACGTGCCCGTACCGGTTACACCGGATGCACTTGTGGGCTCCCTTGCCGAACTTCCGCTTTGGCATCAAACCACCTGAACTCCAAATTTTTCAGTGATGAAATTTATCGCTTCCTCTTTGGTAACCCGATGGCTTTTCGGTATCGCTTTGGGTTGGCGTCGCCTGCGTCTAGTCCGATACCCGGGCCGGCGGAGCGTCGTGCATACATCCATCCCGTAGAGGCCTACCTCGGGATCGTAGGAGACCCCCGGGATATCGATGTGTTCCTTGATGCCGAAAGCGAAGTTGCCCCCGTCGTCGAAACAACCTTTGTTGAGGCGGCGCTCGACTGCATCAAACAACCGCTTCAGTGTTTTTACCGCCTCCTCGTCGCGCAGCGTGACCTTACAGCCCACGGATTCGCCCTGCTTTATATCCCACTCCCTTATCGTCCGTTTCACCTGCGTTCGTGTTGGTTTTCGTCCCGTGATACCCTTCAGCACTCGCTCGGCCTTCGCGAGCTTGTCGCCGCCCTCGCCGACTCCCATATTGAGGGTAACTTTCTCAATCTTGATTTCACGCATCGGGTTCATGCCGTCGCCTCCTGTAGCGAGAGGGCTGGCTTTTCCTTTCCGACGACGAATACGTAATGTTCGGGAGCTTGGAAAGTTTCGCCGCTGGCCTCGAGGGTCACGATGTTTGGCTGCGCGCCCTCGACCAGCTTGACGTCGGTTATGGTACCAACCCTGCCCACGTTTTTCCCACCCGTGATCAATGCCGTGGCCCCCTTCTCGAACGGAAATCGCTCGAGTACCTTGAGCTCGGGCAAGGCAAGCTTTACTCCATCACCCGGCTTGAATTCACCAAAATCGCCGACGAGCGTCTTGCCGTCATGAAAGGAGAGCTGAACCCGCTTGCCCCGCACGATGTCCTTGCGCATGAGCTTGCAAAGTTTCGAAGATGTTTCGGCTTGATCTATTCCGCGGAGGGTCAAACGCCCCCGGTGGTCTAAGAGCACGCGATAGTTTCGGTTCAAGGCCGGCAGTTGCACAACATCCATCAGGCCAGCTGGGAATTTGGGGCTTCGTCTCACCCTACCGTCCACAAGCACTTGCCCTCCCGCGAGAATTCTGTCTGCTTCTCGAGCGGTTCGGGCGAGCGAGAGATAGTCCCTCAGGAGCATCCGAAGCGGCAGGGCGCCCTCGCGAGGATGGGGTCCTGGTGCGGGCTTCACCATCCAAGGGAGTGACTTACGCGGAAGCTTCAGTGCCCGCGGCGCCGCGTAGCGTTTCAGATGCCTACTTTGTCCTTTCTTTGCCACCTTTTGACCTCCTCTCGAGCACCCTGTTGCGTTCCTTATCCAAGGCGAGCTTTATCAGCATGACGTTTGAGGGCACGGCTGGCGCGGGGACCTGAGTTCCATCGGCTTTCGTCGTCGTCGCCCCTTGAACTTGGATGCGACGACGCTTGGTGTCAACCTCGAGCACGTCGCCCTCGAGCCTCTTAAAGTCGCCACGCATTATCCGCACCCTGTCCCCCTTCCGCACGGGCAGGGAACGCGTTCGGTACTTTCCCCGAAGCTCGCGGCTCAGGGGTGCGGAAAGGAATCGGTGCTTCCGGTGCAAGGGCGCGGCATAGAGCGCCAAGTGCTGTTTTCTGGGTTGTTTGCTAACCATTTTTTACACCACGGTGGATGCTAACCCAGCGACTCTCGGCCACCGCTCGGCAGCCTCGCGGGCCATAGGACCCTTTATCTCTGATCCGCGGGGGGCCCCCTCGGGGGTTATCAGGGCGGCCGCGTTGTCATCAAATTTTATGCGCATGCCATCGGTGCGACGGTACTCCTTGCGCTGTCGGATAACGATTGCGCGGACGATCTGCTTTCGAAACTCGGGTGTGCCCTTTTTTACTGAGGCGACGATATGATCGCCCACACCGGCCTTGGGCATGCGCCTGCGCCTGCCATGGTAACCGGTGACGCTCACGATCTGCAGCTCCTTGGCCCCCGTGTTGTCAGCGCATACGAGGCGCGCCCCAACCGGTAGTGCCCGTGTGGGCGACACCGTGGCCACACCTATCAAGATGCCCATACCTTTCTTTCCCATGCTAAGCCCCCAGCTTCTGCGCTGCGACAGACCATTTGCTCTTGCTCAAACTATCGGTCAAGTTATCCCACCTTCCCTATTGGGGGGTATCGATATTTAATTAAGGTTTCGAACGGTTCTGCAGGGTGGCCAAGGCAAGCAACATTTCAGCCTTGGGACATCAAGTCAGAATCAAGCATGCTATATCCATAACATTTGTTCTAGTAGGTCCTGTTGTCAAGAGGTCCCCAATCCCTTTAAAGAAGCTGTGAGAGTCATTTCGCTCGAGATGAAGCACGGGATCAAGTTTAAGGTGCCTCGCCCTTTCAAGGGTGAAGCTATCCGCTACAGCTCCGGCAGCATCGGTAGGGCCGTCTATGCCGTCCGTACTGAAGGAGGCTACGGTCGCGTTTCCCAAGCCAGATATCCCGATTGCGGCACTGAGCACGAGCTCCTGATTGCGCCCGCCTATACCCTCTCCTTTTACCGTCACCGTCGTCTCCCCTCCAGAAATTAAGAGCGCGGGTCTTGATACAGGCTTGCTTGTATCCATCACACCTTTCGCAATTGTGGCAAGATGTGCGCCGACCTCCCTCGCTTCGCCCTGCATAATTTTCGTGATTGTCGAAACGTTAAAGCCATGTGATTTTCCGACTTCTATAGCTGCTCTGACCGCGTCTGCATTACTCGCTATAATTTCGTGGATTGTGGTCTGAAAATATTTCTCCCCGGGTTTTGGTGTTTCGGGCACCTTTTCTTCTGCTCCCTTTTTCAAGTGGTTTAAAATGTTTTTTGGCAACTTTTCAATTAGCCCATATTTTTCGATCACCGCTAGTGCGTCCGAAAAGGTCATCGGATCAGGATAGGTCGGCCCGCTTGCGATGGTGTCCAACCTATCCCCGACCACATCCGAGATGAGCAGGGTGATGACTCTCGCGGGATGGGCTGCTTTGGCCAGCTGGCCGCCCTTTATCCTAGAGAGGTGTTTCCTGACGGCATTCACCTCTTGGATCATCGCTCCGCTTTTGAGGAGCAATTGGGTCGTCTCCCGCAATTCATCGAGAGAAATCCCCTCCGCAGGGAGAGTGATAAGGGCCGAGCCGCCCCCGCTCAAGAGACACACGACGAGGTCTTGAGGCTCGAGGCCACTAACGAGATTGATCATCTCCTCAGCTCCCTTTACTCCCGCTCCAGTCGGGAGGGGGTGCCCAGCTTCGACGAGCTTGATCTTTCTCGTTCGATATACTGATGCCGTGCCTTCGGGGACGTTGACCACGCCGTTCGTGACCCTGTCTCCAAATATCTCCTCAAGCACCTCAGCCATGTTCCCGCTCGCTTTCCCGCCTCCCGCCACGATGATTTTTCCAACCTCCGAAAGGTCAAGCTCGTAAGTTCCAATTTTCAAGTGTTCCCCATCGATTCTCATCCGACTTCGCATTTTGGAAGCGGGATTGGCGGATTCGATCGCCTTGTTTACAAGCTCGATGAGGATTTGCCTCGCTCGGCGAAGTTCAGAGGTTTTGGCGTTGTCGAGCAATTGCTTCTCGTTTTTAATCGACATCTGCTCACATTTGCAATATTGGGGCCAAGTTAAATAGAAATGAGGTGCTGTGTAATGAGAAATTTCTTGAACGAACAGATTTTCTTACTACTTCGGTTGAATCCCTAACTTTGGTTTCTTGAAAATTTTTTCATCCATGACTTTGAGTTCGCTCGCGACGGTTGGAGAAAAATCCATTTGACTGAGGATATCCCTTTCCAAATCGACTCCAGGCGCGATTTCCTCTAATACGAGGCCGTTTTTACCGAGCCTGAAAACGGCCCTCTCGGTGATGTATAAAACTTCTTGTCCGAGCTTCCTCGCGTACTCGCCGCTGAATGTGATATGCTCTACGTTTTTCACAAATTTCTTGATCGACCCCTCTTGCAAAATTTTCAATCTCCCACCATCGACTTGTACTTTGAGGCCCTTCGCGGTCAAGGTCCCACAAAAGACGACTTTTTTGGCATTCTGAGCGATATCGATAAAACCCCCACAACCTGCGAACCTCCCACCAAATTTGCTCACGTTGATGTTTCCCGTTTCGTCGGCTTGAGCCATACCTAAAAAAGTTAAATCCAATCCTCCCCCCTGATAGAAATCGAATTGATATGGTTGATCGATAATAGCTTGGTAATTTATTCCAACCCCGAAATCCAAACCTGAAAGGGGAACGCCCCCCGTCACACCCGATTCAACCGTCAATGTGAATTTCTCGTAGATATTTTCCTCCATTGCGACGTTAGCGACTTCCGAAGACATCCCGATACCGAGGTTTATGATATTTCCCGCTTTTACTTCCATAGCCGCCCTTCTCCCAATGACTTTTCTTTCGTTAAGTGGCCTAGGTTCAACCTTGGATAGGGGAAGTATCGTTTCACCACTGATTGCAGGATTATAAGATTCATGAACAGTTTGCCAGCTGTACTCGGGTTTCGTAGCTACTACAACGTAGTCCACGAGGATACCTGGAATTTTAACTCTCCTACTTGGTAAAGATCCTTTGGTAACCTTTTCGACTTGGACGACTACGGTCCCCCCGCAATTTTTAGTCGCTTGAGCTATGGATAGATTTTCGAGGGTTACCCCCTCCTTTTCCATCGATATGCTGCCCTTTTCGTCCGCAGTTGTTCCGCGGATTAAAGCAAAATCTACCGGTAAAGTTTTGTAAAGTAAGTATTCTTTGCCGTCAACCTCTATCAGTTTTACCAGGTCTTCTTCTTTCTTGGTGATATCATTCACTTTACCACCGTCAACTCTGGGATCCACAAACGTGTACAAACCTGTGTGCGTTATTAGATATGGCTTCTTGGCGGCGATATCCCTAAATAACTGCGAAATCACACCTTGCGGAAAACAATAGGCGATAACTTTGTTATTCATTATCAGTTCACTTATCAACGGAGCCTTTCCAGAATGAGTAAATATCAATTTTTTAATAAGATGTTCAATACCCAGAAGATCGAATCCCACTTCTTTGCCCCCAGATTGGCCTGCGGGCGTAACGATTGTCAAATCTCTCGGTTTGCCCGTTTTGAGAAATCTGTTCCTCAATGCGTGAAGGAGTTCAAATGGGAGATTAGTCGTTGTGAAACCGCCAGTTGCAACTGTATCTCCATTCTTTATGTGATTAATTGCTTCCTCGGCCGTCGCTACCTTCATCTTCGACCCCGAATCTTACCTTTTTGCTATTTTTCTAAACGTATTCTCCGGCACTTATGTTTATCAACTGTCCGGTTATGTAACTCCCTTCGGTCGCCAAAAACGCTACCAACTTCGCGACTTCCTCAGGTTCCCCTCTCCTACCAAGCGGAATTTTTGATAACCTATCACGGAGCATGCCCTGGGGCATGGCATCGGTCATCCTAGTTTTTATGCAACCAGGTAATACGGCATTGCAAAGTATGTTGTACTGCGCATACTCCAGCGCGACCGTCTTTGTAAGTGAATTTACTCCTCCTTTCGCCGCCGCATAGTTTGCCTGCCCCGTGGCTCCATCGATGGCGCTCATGGAGCTTACGTTTACTATATTTCCCCCGCCCTGCTGGATCATGTAAGGCAGCACTGCCCTAGTGCAGTTATAAGTTCCAGTCAGATCTACATCGATGACCCTTTGCCACTGCTCTGGAGCCATGTTGACGAGAAGCTTATCTATGTTCATGCCGGCATTATTCACCAAAACGTCCACTCTGCCCAACTTCTCCACGATTTCCTTCACCATTTTCTCGACTTCCTCGTATTTTGAGACATCGCCCTTGATGAAGATTGCCTCCCTGCCGCCTTTTTTGATTTCCTCCATAGCTTTCACTCCTTCATCCGGCAAGTCGTGAAAGGCATTCATCACGATGTTAAAACCTCTTTTGGCCAACTCCAAAGCTATCGCTTTGCCTATCCCCCTGCTAGCACCCGTAATTAACGCGACTTTGCTGACCTCCTTTTTCTCCTTTATCTCAGGAACGAAGAAGTTGAATTCCCCATAGTCTGTTACCCTTTTCTCGATTCTCCCCTCCATCCCTACCTTCAAAATGTTGTAGTGCTCATCCTCTATCCTGACCAACTGACGTTTTCCTTTCTCGTCTTCAACGATTCCGGATTTCGTGGACTTTTTATAAGGAGGCGTTGGGACGGTTACATCCGTATAACTGATTAATTTTACCTTCATCTTTACCTCTCCAATATCGAAACTATCGCAACGGAACCGGTCCCGCCGTGTCCTTCGATTATGGCGGTTTTTCGATCCGGAACCTGTCTCTCACCGGCTTCCCCTCGGAGTTGCAAGAACATTTCCACCATGGTTCCCACGTGTGTCGCACCCACGGGATGTCCTTTGGCCTTGAGCCCGCCACTCACATTCACGGGGAGAGACCCGTCGAACATGACCACGCCCTCCCTGACCAATTTGGCGCCTTCACCTTTCTTGGCAAGACCCAGCGCTTCGTAACACATGGGCTCAACTGGAGTGAAAGCATCGTGAACTTCTACGATATCTACATCTTTCGGACTCTTCCCCGCTTCTTTGTAAGCCTGATCCGCTGCTCTTTTCGAGCAAAGTAAAAACGTTGGATCCTCCCTCTCGATTGCCAACAGGTAATCGTGGGCCACACCCATTCCTTTGATAAAGACCGGCGTGTCAGTATACTTCTTCGGATCGGCGCTCAGCAAGACAGAAGCGGCGCCATCACTGATCGTGGAGCAATGGAACAATCTGATCGGATCAGCGATCATTCTCGAGTTCATCACTCCCTCTTTCGTGATATCTTTGTGGAAATGAGCCCACGGGTTTCTGAATGCATTTTTATGGTTTTTAACCGAGATATCCGCCCAGTCATCTTCCGTAACGTCATACTTGTTGGCGTACAGTCTTATCAGCAAGGCGTATGCGCCGGGTTGGGTTATTCCGTACTTTCGCTCCTCGGGAGAGGACCCGTGAGTCAAAAATTCTGTGATTCTGTCGGTTCCGAACTTGTTCATCTTCTCAAAGCCCACGACAAGAACGTTCTTCGCCTCCCC
>JAUWBP010000082.1 GCA_030601665.1 Hadesarchaea archaeon
GGCTGAATTCTCGGTGCGTTCGAACCTCGTGCTCCACACATTGCTGGAAGAGCAACTGCGGCGTAAGCGCGTCGACTACCGTGATATCCTCAGGCACTGGCGCGAGTGGCTTGCGAACTCTACTAGGAAAATTTCACATGGGTGTGAAGTTCACAGGGGTGTGAAATTTGAAGAGGCTTAGGTGGGACGGTGTTGCCGAGAGGCTCAGCAGGGCTGCGAGGATACAACTCTTGTACGTGCTATTGAACGCGGGGCTGAAGCGGCGGGCCATCGCCAAGTTATGTGATGTCTGCCCCGGAGCTGTTTCAAACTGGCTTTTTAGCTCATTGCATCATCCATCAAACATCGCCACCACATCGTTGTTGAGGGCGGCTTGGAGCAGGGATCCGGACGCTGTCAGGAATATCTTGAGGGACGAGGCTGGACGTTTTGCTAGCGAGCTGAGGAAGCTAGGGATCAAACTTCACAGGGGTGTGAAGTTGAGCACGATATCAAGGGGACTTCACAGGGGTGTGAAGTTCACAGGGGTGTGAAATTGAGTTTGTTGGAAAAATTCTATGTGCAGGCTTGTCGTTGGGCTGGCAAGTTCAGCTGGTTCAAACGTGGGCAACGTGCGACCGATGAACTGCAGGAAAACTTGGAGTTTGCTTCCCTCGAGGTCCAGGCTGTGGAAGTGGCTGCCCTTGCATTTTTAGCCGCCTTGGCCTGCGCGACGCTGGCAGCTGTAGTTTTCTCGATCTTGATGTTCGTCGGCCTGCCACTCCTAAGTCTTTTACCAATTACTCCAATGCCCCTGCTTGCATACATGTTCGTCGGGTGGTACCCGAAGCTCCGGGCCGAGCGGCAGCGGGTTCGCGGACTGGGGGAGGCCCCGATGCTCATCAATTATCTCACGATGTCGATGAAGGTCACGCCGAACTTGGAGCGGGCCACGGCCTTCGCCGCCGAAAACGTGGAGGGCCCCCTCGGGATTGGCCTTAAGGATGCCCTGCGTCGCACGTACCTGCGCGCCCACGCCGGGGTCGGGGACGCACTGTCAAGTTTCGCGGAGCGATGGGGAAAATGGTGCGAGGACCTCAAGCGCTCGATCTACCTGCTCCGGAGCTCGGTGTCTGAGCGGGCCGAAGTAGCTCGCCTTCAGACCCTCGACCGAGCCCTCGAACTCAGCCTTCGCGGCGCACGTGACCGAATGCGAGATTTCGCGGCATGGCTCCACCTTCCAACACTGCTCATCTACAGCATGGGCGTGCTCCTGCCCCTAGTGCTGGTTGCCATCTTGCCCGTCCTCTCGGTCATCAACATCAGCGTTGACGCTCCCCAAGTCTTCGCGATTTACTGCGTCGTGCTACCCTTGGGGGTGTACATGCTCAGCCGTTGGGCGTTGGCGAAGCGCCCGGCCACATTCCCACCGCCCGAGGTACCGATTGAGGCCAGCCGAGCTCGCGCCCTCCTGTTTGCAGGGCTCCTCGCAGCCGCGCTCGTGGGGGTCGGGCTCCTTTCACCGATCGCCGATGAGATCCGCGCTATTTTGTTCCTTTGGGCCCCCACGCTCGGCATCGTCTTATATTTACATTTGACTACTGCGCGGGCGTTCAAAAAGCAGGGCCACATCGAGCGGATGGAGCGCGAGTTCTGCGACTCGCTCGTGCAGCTAGGCAACCGGATAAGCGAGGGGCGCCCAGCCGAGGAAGCATTCGAGCACGTAGCGGACACCGCGCGGGGAAGCGAGCTCGCGGATGTCTTCGCCCGGGCCTCAGCCAATATCCGACTGGGAGGCATGGGGCTCCGAGCCTCGCTCTTCGACCCCGAGCGAGGGGCGCTCCGCAGGGTTCCTTCGAGAATGATTCACAGCGTGCTTCGCCTGCTCGTCGACGTGATCGAGCGGAGCACCCGGGCAGCTGGGGCCGCTATCCTGAGGACGGCCGACCACCTCCATGAGCTGAAGCAAGTGGAGCTCGACACCCGGCGCTCGCTTGGGGAGGTCGTGACCTCGATGCGCTCGGTCGCGCTCTTCTTTGCCCCATTCATCGCCGCGATCGCCGCGCGCATGCAGGGTCTGCTCGCCTCGAAGACGGCTTCCGTGGGCTTTTTGAGCTCGGGCGCCGGGGCCTCGCCGGCCGCATTCCTGTTCGTGCTCGGCCTTTACGTGATGCTGCTTACGGCGATCCTGATGAGCTACGCGGTCGAGATAGAGCTCGGCGATGACCCGCTCGCGAAGCGCGCCGCGATTGCACGAGCTTTGCCCGTGGCGCTGGGTGTTTTCACCGCTGGCGCGATCATAGGTGGGCAAATGCTTGCAGCGATCATCGGTTAGAACTATGTTAAACGAAAAACCACGTGCTTCATTTCCAGTCGTCGTCACAACACTTTCCCGAGCAGTAGAAAAGTATCTCCCCAGTGCTCCCCTCTATTTTCACGATCAAGCTTCCTCGAATGGATGCACCGCAGTAATGGCATTTCGGCAGCCGACTACGTTTGCTTGGAACTCTCATCGAGACGTGTCTTTTCTTTGAGTTTTTCATCGATAAATTCTTCGTGATTAATCCGTTTGAAGTTTTCGTCATTTTGAAACGTGGCAAAATGTTTATTGGAGTGCAGATAATTTTTTCACGGGCGGCAGTAGTCTAGCTTGGTTATGACACGAGCTTGCCAAGCTCGCGACGCGGGTTCGAATCCCGCCTGCCGCACCATAGGTTTCGCCAAGCAGTCTGGGCAGATTTACGGAGTTTTTCCAGTAAATTGTGCTTATAATTCAGGAGCCGTTCGGCGCCCTCTCAAAAAATCTTCAGAACCCTCAACTGGCTGATTCAGACATCAAGTCCTTAGCTTCCTTTATTATCTTCTTAAGTTTCTCCTTGCTCAACCCTGATTTTTCTCGAATGGTATTCAAATCACGGATCATTAGGTCCTTGACGAGCATTAAACCGGCTCTGGACAGATTTTCCACTGTCTTTCTGTCGACTGAGGGCAGGATCGTCACTGGATATAACTTCTTTTCCTCCACAAGCCTCTCTAAACCTTGACCTTTGGGGTGCAGCCAGCATAGTAACCTCATCCCCTTGCAGTCAGCATAGCGTCTTGCAGCATAAGAGGCCCGGGTGTTGCAGGCAAGCCAAACCCCGTCGAACTTTGTTCCCTTACCCAACTCACTTGCCTCGTTTAGGTCCAAAAAACGCGCATACGTGTAGAGAGCATCTTTGAGATCGATAAAGGTGCCTGAGGTATTACGATACTTGCATTCGATGATGTATCTTTTGATTCTTTCTTCGCTAGCTTCCTCAGCGATGATGTCGACTTCATGTTTTACGCACCTGCCTTGGAGGATACTTCTCAACCTCGTCTTGTACCCGTAGTGCTCTAGGACATTAGCCACGAAGGTCTCAAAGGGGAAGCCTGCTGGACCAAGACGCATCATCGCCCCCTTGAGATCGTAGCGCATCGCCGCCATCGCCTCTTCCTTTCTGAGCAGGGACTTGACCAGCTTCAAGATTTTCTTGGTGGTGATACCATCATAGACCCTAGTCTTGATTTTTTTGATAATCCTCTCAGAAACTTTCCTACTTGCCCCAGCTCTCAGCAAAGTTCGTGTTATCTTTTCTGGTTGAAATTCCTCTACGCACCCATCAGCTTTTACAACGTTTATGGACATACTTCACCCTCACTACAAAGTTCGGGAAAGGAGGTAATCTATCTATCGCACAGAAATCTTCTGGAGGGTACAAATCTGAGCTCAAACCCCTAATACCGCACCAAGTGGAACTAGTAAAAAATAAAAAAGGGGCTAAGCTTGAAGTCCTTGGAGATGATTTCACGACTTTTTGGCCTGAAGTTTACTCTCCTGTTTCACATTCAGCACGGGTTTGGTTATAAAGAGCGAGTTAGGGATAAAGATCTTGTCACCGTTCTTGGCCTCTATGAGGGTGGTCCTTATCCCTACTCTGAGGACCCTCCCCTCGTGCGCACCCATCTTGATCCAGTCCCCTTTTACGAAAGGCTTATCGCCCTGCACTATGATACCCGAGACGAAGTTCTGAATTATGTTGCTCATGGCGAAGCTGAGCGCTATGCTGAACGCGCCCAGCCCG
>JAUWBP010000013.1 GCA_030601665.1 Hadesarchaea archaeon
CGGCAACGCGAGCGGATGGTCGAATGGCTACAAGCTCGTTATCAGGGCGCCACCCAAAGCCCCAACGCTTATCACACCAGCCGATGAGGCGATCACGAACGACGACACCCCAACTTTTGGGTGGGCTGGAGGCAATGCAGATAATTATCGCTTGTTGGTTGATAGTGATAACGAATTTTCCTCACCCAAGGTTGATGTCCTCCTCGGGATAACCGACAGCTACACTGTTGCAGATGAGGAGGCTTTGAGCGATGACGACTACTACTGGAAAGTAATCGCAAGTGTGAGGGAGAGCCAAGACTCCTCTTCGGTCTGGAGGTTCATCGTTGATACCACTCCACCCGTGGCGGCAACGCTTCACGCACCCGAAAATGGGACGACAGTGAGCGATAACACCCCAACGTTTGAGTGGACAGTTGGCGCCGGGGCTGTGGAGCATCGCTTGCTCGTCAGTGTTGATCCCGACTTCTCACAGCTCGTGGTGGACACTCTCCTCGACATCCCGGGGAATACTTACACACCGTCCCCACTTGCGGATGATAACTACTGGTGGAAGGTAATCGCGACCGATAGAGCAGGCAATGAAAGCGAGTCTTCTGTTTGGACGTTTGCCATGGAGACCTAGCCCCTAACTGCAGAGCTTATCCTCAATTTTCATCGGTAACAGGCGGACGTTTAAAGAAGCTTTAAGAAGTTTCGAAAAGTAACTGCGTCAGAGGCGGTGGAATGCAGAGGCCAAAGGGGACCAAGGACCTCTTCGGTGAGGAACTTGCCAGTATTCGCCACGTTGAGCGTACGATGGGCGACGTTTTCAAGCGCTATGGTTATGAGGAGGTCGAGACTCCAATTTTCGAGCAACTCAAGCTGTTTGAGAAAAAGAGCGGCGAAAGCGTGGTGAAGCAACTCTATGCATTCAAGGATAAATCCGGTCGCGACCTCGCCTTGCGCCCGGAGCTAACCGCCCCAGTCGTCCGCCTTTACATTAACCAGCTCCGATCCGCACCCAAACCCGTGAAGCTCTGCTACTTCGGTAACTGCTTTCGCTACGAGGAGCCTCAAGCGCAGCGATGGAGGCAATTCTTGCAGTCGGGCACAGAGATCATAGGTTCCGCTCGACCTGAGGCGGATGCAGAGGTGATAGCCCTTTCCTATGAAATCATGCGGGAGCTCGGTTTGTCGGACTACGAGCTCCACATAGGCCACACCCGTCTGCTTCGAGAGGTGCTTGCCCACACGGGGATGAAAGGGGATGTCCAAGACCCCATCATGCGGGCGATTGACAGCCGCGAGGAGACAAGGCTTCAAGCGGAGCTTGATCGCGCACACCTCAAAGCAGGGGATGAAAAAGTGCTTCGCTCATTGATTACCCTGCGTGGGGGTATGAAAGTGTTGAAGCAAGCGGAGAAACTTGTCGCGGATCTACCGAAGGCCAAAACAGCGCTGAAGAACCTGCATGAAATCCTTGAGCACACTCGCTCGTTTGGGGTCGAGAAATTCACGGTTGACCTTGGAATCGCCCGCGGGCTGGAGTATTACACGGATCTCGTGTTCGAGCTCTACGTCGATGGTGTCCAAGTTGCGGGGGGCGGCCGGTACGATGAACTCATCGAGCTCTTGGGAGGCGACCCCTGTCCAGCCGTCGGTGTCGGGTTCGGCGTCAATCGCATTGCTCGGGCACTTTTGAAACGGGGGATGATAGTTCCGCGTGAGCGATTGGATTGTGTGGTCCTCCCTGCAGGCGAAGAGGTGCTCAGCGAATGCCTAAAAATTGTGGGGGAGCTGCGCAGAGCTGGCTTGCTCATCGATGTCGACCTGATGGGACGCAAGCTGAGCAAGGCGATTGCATACGCGAATGCCCGAGGGGCCAAAAGTGCCATCATAGTCGGGGTGAAAGACCTCAAGGAAGGAAAGGTGACGCTTCGCGATATGCGTACGGGCAAGCAAGAGCTAGTCGCGCGCAAGGAGCTCGCGGGTAAGCTAAAAACGGTGCCCTAATCTCTCGAATGTGCGTTTCATCTCGAGGGAGTCATTTTCCAGAATGGGTGACTCGGAGATTAGGGTGATGTTAACTTTTCGCTTGAGCACTTCCCTAGCGAGTGGCTCGAATGGTGGCTTATCCACTTTGAGCTCGAGGTGACGTCGCTCGTTTCCCTGCCACGGCGCTTTGGCAGGAGCCCACTCCATGCCGGTGAAGTGCGCGTGTAGGCGCTTCAGCTTCAGCGGCTTCAACTTTTCGAATACTTCGCTGTAGTCTATCCTCCCCGCCTGCCTCGCGTAGATGTGGGCGAAATCCACCACAGGTGCACATCCCTTGAGTTTCTTGCAGATCTCGATTATTTCATCGAGTGTCCCGAATTGGCTCACCTTGCCGGTCGTCTCCAGTCCCAGCCTTACCCTTTTTATCTCCTTCCCGCGCATCCGGTTGAGCATATCCCGGCAAGCCCCTTCGATTGCGTTGAACGCGGTTTCAGGTATTAGATCCCCGTAAAAGCCAGGGTGGAAAACAGCAACTTCCGCGCCCATGTGAAAAGCCCGCTCGACGGAATCGAGGATGCGTTGCTTTGAGGCATCAAGCTTTTCTTTTTCCTGTGAGCACAAGTTGACGAAATATGGGCAATGGACTGATAGGAGGATGCTTAGCTTCTTCGCAACCCTCCCTGTTTCCTTGGCTATCTCGTTGCTCATCCCAACTCGGCGGACAAACTCAACTTCGAACGCGTTTAGCTTGAGTTCGGCCACACATTTAATGCCCCCGATTGTCGTTCTTTCATTGCTCACGGTTGGGATGCCCGCGGGACCCAAGTAAATCATTCATTCCCCAAAACACTTATGACTGCAGGCAAAAACCTTGCGCTGGGTATGAAGTGGTGCTGAGCAGGGTCCGAGATCGAGTAAGTCGTTTAATGGAGCCCGTGGCTAAAGCCTTTGCAAGGACGGGCCTCACCCCAAACGCTTTTACTTTAATCGGGTTGGTTGTGGGCGTTGTTGCGGCCCTCCTTTTCGCTTACGGGATGCAACTTTGGGCTGGGTTTGTTCTCATCATCTGTGGGTTTTTTGATATCATCGACGGCGCTGTTGCTAGGGTGATTGGCAGGGAGACAGCGTTCGGGGGAGTACTCGACTCAGTCGTAGATCGGTATGTGGATTTCTTGATTTTCGCGGGCATCATCTACGCTTTCATCAACGGTGAGATCGCTGAAGCGGGTCTTCTGTCTGGTTGGGCATGGGGAATTCTAGCCATCGTTGGAAGCTTGATGGTCAGCTACACTCGCGCCAGAGCAGAGGCAGCTGGCTCAGGTAAGCTCGATGTGGGAGTGGCCGAGCGAGGGGAGCGGATCATCATTCTAGCCGTCGGGGCATTGATTGGATATACGCAATACGCAGTGGTTCTAATCGTGATCTTGACCCACCTCACCGTGGCTCAGAGATTGTTCGCCGCGAAGCTCCGCCTGTCCTAACTACTTTCCCAAAAGTTTCGAGCTGAATTCTTTTAGGTACGTTATCCCTTCCTCCAGCAAATCCTCGCCTTTCCTCGTTATTTTGTAGTACTTGCGCGCGGGCTTGCCTCGTTGCTCTCGCCACTCTATCGTGACGTAGCCCCCGCGCTGGAGGCGGTAGAGCACAAGGTAAGAGGTAACGGTCGCGGGTTTCCACCCGAATTGCTTGATTACCTCTTGTCGTAGTTCATACCCGTACATCTGGCGCTTTTTCAAGAGCTTTAGAAAATAAGGCCATAATAGTTCCACAGTCGTCTTTTTCTTCAACCTCCGAATCGCCAAAAGACCCCCTGCTTCAATCAATCACAAGCCTTAAATAGTTTATTTCATGAGCTATCTCCAAGGTTGAAATATGGTTGTAACAAATATACATTGCGAAAATTGTGGATACGAGTGGCGCCCACGGGGGAAACCTAAAAGGTGTCCTTCATGTCAAGCTATGCTGGGTGAAACGAAGGTCCGCAAGTGGAAACGCGCAGAGAAAAAATTGGCAGAGTTACTTGCTTTACGCGGTTGGCGCTTGGAGCCCACAGGTGGACAGAAAATAATAGATGTCCACGCCAAGCGGGCTGGGAGGAAACTGTTCATTGATGTTAAGTCAGGTCATAGCTATCACATTAGACGTTCACAGCTAGAGGGCTTACTCAAGTACCACGGCAAAACATCAGATGTAGGTTTCGCTTGTGAAATGGATGGAAAGTTTTATCTCTTCATGTTAGAATATATCCTCTAATCTTAGATTAGATATGGTGATTCAATGTCTAAAATAAAGGTCGCGATTGTAGGTGTGGGAAATTGCGCTTCCTCGTTGGTGCAAGGCGTCGAGTATTACAAAGATGCACGCGAGGATCAGTTCGTGCCAGGCTTGATGCACGTAAACTTCGGCGGCCACCACATCCGAGACATCGAGTTCGTCGCTGCCTTTGACATCAACGCGAACAAAGTTGGCAATGACCTCGCGGAAGCAATCTTCGCCCCCCCAAATTGCACAATTAAATTTAGCGACGTTTCAAAATTGGGTGTTGAGGTGATGAAGGCCCCGGCATTGGATGGCTTGGGCAAATACCTTAAACCAGTGATTCTCGTCGACCCCACGCAGAAGCCGGTGAACGTTGCCCGAGCGCTCAAAGACGCGGACGCAGATATCTTAGTAAGCTACCTGCCAGTCGGGAGCTACGAGGCATCCCGCTACTATGCTCAGCAGGCAATTGAGGCAGAATGCGGATTTATCAACTGCATCCCAGAATTCATAACATCTAACAAGGAGTGGGCGAAGCGCTTCGAGGATGCTGGGCTGCCTTGTGCGGGTGACGACATCAAATCTCAGGTCGGGGCAACTATCCTTCATCGCGTGCTCGCAAAGCTACTCATCGACCGGGGGGTCAAGCTCGAGGAGAGCTACCAACTCAACATAGGGGGAAACACCGACTTCCTTAATATGGTCGAGGAGGAACGCCTGATTTCGAAACGCGTGAGCAAGACGGAAGCAGTTTCAAGCCAAGTGCCATACGAGATCCCCCTTCGAATTGGTCCCAGCGATTACGTTCCCTTCCTGAATGACAACAAGGTATGTTATATTCATATGCGGGGCAGCAAATTCGGTAACATACCCCTTAGCATCGATGTAAAGCTCTCGGTCGAAGACTCCCCGAACAGTGCGGGTGTCGTGATCGACGCCATAAGGGGCGTGAAACTCGCTCTAGATCGGGACATCGCCGGACCCCTGATTGGTATCTCGGCATATTTCTTCAAGCACCCACCCGTTCAGATGTCAGATGAGGACGCGAGGCGGGCCGTTGAGGATTTTATAGCAGGCAGGAGGGAGCGATAGCTTGCAGTTCGACACCATCGTGGTCGGGCATATAGCGATCGATATGAACGTGCTACCTTTGGGTGTCATCGAAAATGCCCTTGGCGGGGCGCCGACCTATGCGGGCCTCACATTTGCGGCCCTGAGAAAAAACATTGGCATTGTTTCAAAAGTTGGCGCCGATTTCCTTGAGAAGTTTCCCCCGATTTACAGCAAGCTCGGCCTGGACACCGAGGGCATCTTGGTGGCGGGTGAGTATACCACGACTTTTAAGAACACCTACGACGAGGCGGGCAATCGCAAGCAAGTTTGCAAACACGTGGCGCCGAGAATTTCCCCCGACGATATCCCAGCCGCTTATATCGACGCCCAAAGCTTCTACGTTTCTCCAATCGCCAACGAGATAACGCCTGATATGCTCAAGGCAATCAAGCTTGAGTCGAACCTAGTCATGCTCGACCCCCAAGGGATTCTGAGGGAGATAAGCAAGGATGGAAAAGTTGAGGTCAAATCCCGTGAGCTTGGCGGGTTCCTGAAACATGTTGACATAGTAAAAATAGGGAAGGAGGAAGCGGGGGCACTCGGGGGCGGTGCCAAGGAGGTCCTCGAAAGCCTTAGAGCGATGGGGCCAAAAATTGCGATCTTGACTAGGGGGAGGGATGCTTCGATGCTGCTCAGTGACGAAGGATTGGTCAAAATAGATTCCCTGAAAGTCGATGCTAAGGATCTGACAGGCGCTGGCGATGTCTTCGGTGCGGCATTCCTAACCAGGTATATCGCCACGCGTGATACGTTGGAGTCGGCAAAATTTGCGACCGCTGTCGCGGGGCTGAAAATAAAATACAAGGGCCCCACCGGCTTCCCTTCTGAGAAAGAGACTCTAAGGGCTTTTAGGAGCTTTTAATAGGTTCGAGCAATCAGCACACTAACTTTCGCCCGTTTGGAGCAAATTGGACAAGCACCAGCCGGAGCCCTACCATCGAATTCCTCTCCAAGCAGGTCCCAGCCCGTTTGCTCCTTTAGCGCCTCCCCGCACGCTTTTCCTCCGCACCAAGGCGCGCGGACTATCCCCCCGCGCTTCTGTATCACTCGCTTAATTGTCTCCGTGTCGGGGGCTTCCTTTATGGACGCGTGGAAGAGATTCCATGCTCGTTCGCGTAGGTCACCCGTGACTCCCTCCAGCAGTTGCTTGACCTTGGTCTTGAGTACCCCTCTAGGAATCGCTTGTTTTTCACCAGTGTCGCGTCTGACTGCGGTCACCTGCTCCTTCTTCACGTCTTCGGGCCCCACCTCGAGCCTCAATGGGACCCCCCGGCGTTCCCAGTAGTAGAACTTGTTGCCGGGTCGGAGGTCGCGCTCGTCGAGATGAACCCTCAAGCCAGCTGCTGCGAGTTCGTTTTTGATTGCGGTTGCAATCTGCTCGACTGGTACTTCCCTGTCTTTGAATGGGATCGGCACAATCACGACTTGAATTGGCGCGATATGGGGTGGTAAGCATAGGCCAACATCGTCGCCGTGTGCCATCATCACCGCGGCTATCACCCGCTCGGAGACACCGTAGCAGGTCTGGTAGACATAGTGTTGTTTCCCGCCAAGGGCCTCGTACTTGAGTCCATATACCCTAGCAAAATTCTGCTCGAGGTTGTGGACCGTGCCTATTTGTAACGCCCGTCCATCTGGCGCCAGCGTGTCGAAGGCGATCGAGTACTTGGCGCCAGCGAAGGTATCCCACGGGGGGCGCTTGGTCACGACATAGGGCACACCGAGCTCGTCGAAGAAGCGCTTGTAAATGTTCACAGCCTCCAGCACTTGGGCCTCCGCCTCCTCGGACTTGGCGTGGGCGGTGTGAGCTTCCTTGAATGTCGTCACCTCTCGCAGCCTGATCATTGGTTTGGTCATCTTCGTTTCGTAGCGGAAGATATTGACGATCTGGTAGATCTTGATTGGGAGGTCGGCATGGGAGCGAATCCAGAGCGCGAACATGGGGTAAATGGAGGTCTCACTCGTCGGGCGCAACGCGAGCTTGACATCAAGCTTGTCCCGCCCGCCGTGCGTCACCCAGTAGACCTGCCCCTCGAACCCCCGGATGTGCTCAGCTTCCTTCCTGAAGATGTTTTCGGGGATGAGCTGGGGAAAGAGTACCTCTTGGTGGCCGCTCTGCTCGAGCAGCCCGCGCATGATCGCGAACACGGAATTGCGAAGCTTCAGCCCGTGGGGGAGCCAGACGAAGAGCCCTTTAACCGGGTAGCGGGTCTCCATGATGTCGGCACTGCGCAAGATGCCGCTGAACCACTCGCTGAAGTTGTGTTGCAAACGTTCGCGTTTCATACCAATTTCACCAGCTTATATTTATTGAACTTGGTTTTAAATACAGACCGAAGATTTAGTCGTAATCAAATGTATAATAGGAATCATGGTTGTTTTGTGAGTAGCTTACACTTGCCTTTTGTCACCAGCACCATATCCTCCCAACGGGCGCCACCCAAACGTGGCACATATATGCCGGGCTCGACGGTGATGACCATTCCCTTGCGCAAGATGTCTTTCGAGTCCGGAGCTAGACCTGGTGGTTCGTGAATCTCCGTACCGACGCCGTGCCCCATACCATGCGGGCAAAACTTGGCGTAGCCGGAGCTGGAAATCACAGCACGCGCGGCCCTGTCGACCTCTCTAACTTTCACACCATCACGAACTCGCGCTATCCCAGAGGTCTGCGCATGCTTGACGATTTCAATCAGCTTGAGCTGTTTTTTGGTCGGCGAAAGGGCAAAGGTCCGCGTCATGTCGGAGGCGTAGCCTTCACAGGTGGCCCCCAAATCGATGACCAAGAGATCGCCACGCTTCAGCCGTTTCCTCGTCACGCTAGCATGGGGTAACCAAGAATTTCTGCCAGATGCGACAATCGTAGGAAATGGCGTACCTTCGGAGCCAGCTATTCTCATCTCGCGCTCGGCTTCCGCGGCAACCTCCAGCTCGGTTCGACCAACCGCGACCGACTCCGCTGCACAACGCATGCCATTCATAGCTATCTTTGCAGCCCTTTGCAGCAAGGTCACTTCTTCCTTCGACTTTATCTTCCGGAGCTTGAGCATGAGTTCTGGTAGCTCGCGGTAGCTCGCGGCGTGGGCAGCCCGCAATTTCCGCACGAACTCCCTCCCACCGCGATCGTAGCCAACGGCTCGGGTACCGAACTCTCGCAGGCAATCAGCGAGGAGTTGCCGGGGCTCGCAAAAGCTTACCCGCTCTCCGGGGCGCAGGGGGGCCCTCCACCTTGAAAAGGCCCGAACATCGCGAATCCAGCCTTCTCTCTTGGCTTGGTCGAGCTCGAGCCTGCTGCAGATGAGCACGGGAGCTCCATCGACAGGGACGATCACCACCTTTGCCGCCGTCGTACCCGCCAAGTAGCGGGTGTTCTGGATGGCTAGAAATGCGTCCAGTCCACGTTTAACAAGTTCAACCTTCAATTTCCTAATGCGCTCTCTCAAATTTCAACCCGCTCAAGCTTTAGGCTGCGGGGTAAAAAATGTTCTCCGATGGTCGCTCGCAAACTCGAGCTGAGACGACGTTACGGCGAAACCGCGTCCATGTATGAACGGCGTTACGAGCAAATCCAGCGCGAGAAGTACGAAATCGTCACTGAGAATCTCCCCCAGGTTAGTAAAGTTCTCGACTTGGGTTGCGGGACGGGTATGCTCTTAAACGAACTTGCGCGGCGAAGCGGGTTCGTGGTCGGCATAGATTCATCTCCCGAGATGTTGGAGCTGGCGAGGAAACGGAGGGGTAACGCGGCGCTCGTGCTCGCGGATGCCGATCACTTGCCGTTCGCCGATCGCAGCTTTGATGCGGTGGTCTCAGTAACCCTTCTTCAGAACATGCCGAGTCCAGCGGCTACGGTGCGAGAGATCGCGAGGGTCACAAAGCCCGAGGGGATCGTGATCATGACTACCCTCAAGCACAAACACTCGCTAGGCGAGCTTGAGCGCTGGATTCGGACAGCTGGTTTCAAGCCGCTTAGTTCAGGTGGGGTTGGTAGGGAAGATGTCTTTTGCATCGCGAGACGATAGCTGAAGTTTTTATGCTTTGGCCTAAACTTTATTGAGGGATGCGATTGAAGCTAGCCGTTATCGTGATCGACATGCTCAAAGATTTCGTTGGGGGTAAGTTGGGATTTGAGCGGGCCAAGGCGATAGTCCCAAACATCAGACGATTGCTCGATTTCGCCCACAAGCGAGGCGTTGCAGTAATCTACGTCTGCGACGCCCACTCACATGAGGATCCCGAACTCAAACTGTGGGGGGAACACGCAATGGCCGGGAGCGAGGGTGCGCAGGTGGTACCAGAACTCAAGCCCACGAAAAAGGACAGCGTTCTAGAAAAGCGTGCCTACGACATCTTCTTTAATACGGAACTGGATGAGATGCTTCGCGGGATAGGCGTGAAGAGGCTCTTGCTAACGGGCGTGGTGACTGAAATCTGCGTACAAAACTCCGCCGCCGGGGCATTCCTCCGAGGTTATGAGGTAACGGTGGCCAAGGATTGCGTGGCCTCTCCAGACGAGAGTGCCCACCGGGCCTCGCTCGAGTACATGAAGCGCATTTACGGAGCAAGGATAACCACCTCGAAAGAGTTCATTAAAAGCGGGGGGGGATGAGGTGCGATCTTTCCATGTGGCATCGGATGAAGAGATCAAGCGCGGCAGAACAACTGATGTTTACTTCGCACGCACTAAGCAAATCCTCGACGCCAAAGGGTTAAACAAGGTCAAAGTCGTTGCCGAGGTGACGGCGAATAACTTGCCGCGCGATTGGCAGTGGGGGGTGCTCTGTGGAGTCGATGAGGTCGCCAAGCTTTTTGAAGGTCACTCCGTCGATGTTTACGCGATGCCAGAGGGAAGCGTCTTCCGCCCGCAGGACCACCGTGGGATGCGGATACCCGTGGTAGTGATCGAGGGACCCTACGGGGAGTTCTGCGAGCTCGAGACACCCTTGTTGGGGTTGCTCTGTCAAGTCTCTGGGATGGCGACGATGGCAGCTAGGATAAGAAAAATCGTCGGCAACAAACTCCTCGTATCTTTCGGTATCCGGCGAGCGCACCCGGCACTCGCCCCCTTGCTCGACCGCACTGCTTACATTGGGGGGTTCGATGGGGTTTCGAGCTTGGTAGGGGCGAAGGCAATCGGGAAGGAACCGATGGGTACGATGCCCCACTCCTTAGTGGTAGCATTCGGCGATCAGGTCAAGGCTTGGCGAGCGTTCGACGAGGTGATGCCCCAGAAGGTACCCCGGATAGTGCTTGTGGACACCTACTTTGATGAAAAAATTGAGTCACTCATGGCAGCTGAGGCACTCGGCAAGCGGTTGCACGGCGTTAGGCTAGATACTCCAGGCTCGAGGAAAGGCGATTTTGCGGAAATAGTTAGGGAGGTCCGGTGGGAGCTCGATATCAGGGGCTATGGTCACGTCAAGATAATGGTTTCTGGAGGGGTTGGTGATGATAACATAAAGGGTCTAGCCGAGGCCGGAGCTGATGGTTTTGGTGTCGGGACCTCGATAACCAATTCACCGACAATCGATTTCGCGATGGACATCGTCGAGCTTAAGGGCAAACCGGTTGCAAAACGCGGGAAGCTTGGGGGCCGAAAACGGGTGTGGAGGTGCCAGAAATGCTTGACGGACGTGCTTCTGCCGGCCCGCAAGTCATCCCATAGGTGCCCGAGCTGTGGGGGAAAAACAAGACCGGTTTTAGTTCCCTTGATTAAAAAAGGAAAAATTGTCGAAAAGCTTCCTTCGGCAGATGAAATACGGAAACGAGTTCTTGCACAACTCGAGAAATTGGAACCGCTCTAGGAGGTCAATGATGGTTCTTAAAAAAGAGAGGAAGATTCTTCCCAAGGCAAGGCGAATCGTGGTGAAGATTGGTACGAGTAGTATCACCGACAAACGCTTTAGACTCGACCCCCGCAAGATCGGGAAGCTCGTCGAGGAATCCATGAGGCTGCGCGCGCGTGGGAAGGAGATCATCATCGTTTCGTCGGGCGCCATAGGTGCTGGAGTGGGGCGCTTAAACCTAGAGCGACGACCTCGGGATATGTCTTCGCTGCAGGCGGCCGCAGCCGTAGGGCAGGGGGTTCTGATGCAAGTCTACTCGAAGTACTTTGGAGAGTACGAGCAGCCCGCGGCACAGATGCTGCTGACGGGGGAGGACTTCACGGACCCCAGGCGATATCGGAATTTCAAGAACGCCCTCGCTACCCTGCTCAAGTGGGGGGTGGTTCCAATCGTGAACGAAAACGACAGCGTAGAGGTTGAGGAGATAAGACTCGGTGATAACGATACTCTTTCCGCGCACGTGGCTGTAGGGGCAAACGCCGACCTACTCGTAGTCCTCTCAGATGTTGGGGGGCTCTACGCAGGCTACTCGGGCAAGGGGAGACGGGGGAGGCTCATTCGAACGGTTGAGCGGGTGACGCCGAAGGTAGAGCGGCTGGCGGGCAGAGCCTCCCGTGGTTTTGGCGGTATGCTTACCAAAGTCAGGGCCACCAAAATTGCGACATCGGCGGGAATACCCGTAGTGATAGCCAATGGCGAGGAAGAGCATGTGCTCGAGCGCGTGGTGGCGGGCGAGGAGATAGGGACGATTTTCTTGCCGGAGAGGAAGAAGAAATGATTGGGGTAGTTTCAAAAGCGATGGCCGCTCGCAGGGCATCGCTCGAGCTCGCGAACGTTTCAACCGAGGCGAAAAATACAGCACTCCTTAAAATCGCGTCGGCCATCTCCAAGAACAAGAGAGCGCTGTTAAGAGCAAACGCTAGAGATGTCGGGGATGCTGAGCGTCTCTTGAAGCGTGGGAGGCTCTCGAGGGCTTTCTTTCATAGGCTCAAACTCAATGACGTCAAGTTGCGCAGCATAGAGAGGATGATCGAAAGCGTTGCAAAGCTCGATGATCCGATAGGGAGAACGTTTTACGCGAAGGAGCTCGACCGCGGGCTGGAGCTCTACAAAGTTTCTTGCCCGCTCGGAGTGGTCGGGGCGATCTTCGAGGCTAGACCCGACGTGCTCCCTCAGATTTCGGCGCTTTGCCTCAAGTCGGGGAACGCCGTCATCCTCAAGGGGGGCAAGGAGGCGAAGCGCTCGAACCAAGCTCTTTTCAAGGTTATCCGAGATGCGACCGAGAAGGCTGGAATCCCGCGCGGGTGGATCCAGCTCATCGAGGCGAGGCGGGAGGTGCGGGAGTTGCTTGGCTTGGACGAATATCTCGATTTGCTGTTGCCCCGCGGGAGCAAGCAATTTGTAAAATACATCCAAGAAAACACGCGCATCCCCGTGCTCGGTCACGCTGAGGGGGTGTGTCACGTTTACGTTGACGAGCGCGCCGATCTCAATCAAGCGTTGGAAGTGTGTTATGACGCAAAGGTTCAGTATCCCGCTGTCTGCAATGCGGTCGAGACCCTGCTCGTGCATCGCGCCATCGCGTCCCGCTTTCTACCCGGGATTGCGGAGAGGTATCACGAGGCCGGGGTTGAAATCCGTGGTTGTGAGCGAACGCGAAGGATACTGCGGGGCATCAAGCGAGCGACGGAGCGGGACTGGCGGACGGAATACCTAGACTTGATAATCTCGATCAAAATTGTTGGCGGCATCGAGGAGGCGATTGAGCACATCAACACTTACGGATCGAAGCACACCGACGCGATAGTCACCCGAAATCGGAAAGCTGCGCTCAGGTTCATGACAGGGGTTGATTCCTCGAGTGTCATGCTTAACGCTTCAACCCGGTTCAGCGATGGCTATCGCTACGGCCTGGGGGCAGAAGTTGGGATAAGCACCGGTAAAGTTCACGCGCGGGGACCAGTCGGGCTCGAGGGACTGACGACCTCCAAATTTTATCTCTTAGGCGGTGGGCATGTGGTTGCTACCTACCTAGGACCTAGCGCGAAACCATTTACCCATCGGCCACTTCCTAAGCGTTGGAGCGACATCCTGCGGGGCCTCGAAAAGACTTGATTCGGGTGCTATCGTGAAGTTCAAGAAAGTCGCGGTCGGGGGGACCTTCGACTACATGCACGATGGGCACGCGGCAATTTTGACAAAGGCATTCGAGCTAGGGGAGCGCGTGCTCGTGGGCATTTGCTCCGACGAGATGCAGCTCTTGCTCGAGAAGGACTCGGCGGGCATCCAGCTGCTCGACTTACGGAAGCGGGCGCTGGAGGAGCTGCTGCGCTCCCGGGGGTGGCTGGAGCGGGTCGAGGTGGCGGTGATCTCGGACGCATTCGGGCCGTCGCTCAAAGACAGTGAGCTTGAGGCGATAGTTGTGAGTCCTGAGACTCGAGTGCGTGCTGAGGAGCTCAATCGTCTCAGAACCTCGAAAGGGCTGAAGGCGCTCGAAATCGTCGAGATTCCCTTCGTGCTAGCTGAGGATGGGAAGCCAATCTCGTCGATAAGGGTTCGCTACGGCGAGATCGATGTGCACGGGAAGCTGCGAAAGCAACCCCACCTCTGAGATCGCGCCTCATATGAGAACCTAATACTCGACCCATCTTATGAAGGCAACTTTTAAAGTTAGATGAACGCTGTTTACTTTAAGGTGAAGAATGCACCCCTCGCACGATATCCGCGGCACAAGGGGCACTGAGTTGGCAGAACGAAAGATTGCGCTATGCATCACGGGAAGCGTTGCAGCTGCAAAGTGCCCCGAGCTGGCCCGAGAGCTCATGCGCCGGGGAGCCGATGTGAGGGTAGCGATGTCACCTCACGCAACACGATTGATAACGCCCCAGCTCATGCACTGGGCGACGGGCAACGAGGTCATCGCCGAGCTGACGGGTAAGCTAGAGCACGTCGAACTCGCGCAGTGGGCCGATCTGATACTCACCTCACCAGCTACTGCGAACACGTTGAGCAAAGTCGCGTGCGCGATCGATGACACTCCGGTTACC
>JAUWBP010000108.1 GCA_030601665.1 Hadesarchaea archaeon
AAGTTCCGGAGTCGTGGGCTTGCCCAACTCTGGCTCAAGTCGCTCGACAATTTTTCCGTTTGACTCTCCCACCTCAGCGTACCGCTTTCCGAACGCCCCGTTGATGCAGCACAGCATCTTCCGCTCGACACAGTTCCTGACCGTGCCTTCCATCACACCCGATCCAGAGCTCGGGAAGAGGAAGACCTTGTTTTTGGTTTCGAGGAACTCTCGGAGTCTTCGGACGGTCTCCCGATGCAATTCTCTGTATTCTTCACTGCGGTGGCTGAACATCTGGCGCTTCATCTCTTCCAGAACCTCAGGTCGGCAAGCGACTGGACCCACCGTGAAGAGCTTCATAACCATCAACCGTCTCGTATTGAGCTCGCGGTGTAAAATAACTTGCCCCCTAGAAAGTGACCAAGCTAATTTATACTAACAATAGGCCCCTACCAGATCACACATGCTTCTTCAGATAAGTGTCGACCATCTTAATCGCACAGAATTTGCCGCACATTGCACAGACTTTTGGGTCTATCGTGGGTGGCCTTCTCTGCCTGAGCTCTCTGGCTTTTTCAGGGTCTATGGCGAGCTCGAACTGTTTTGTCCAATCCAGTGCCTTCCGTGCCTTCGCCATCTCGTCGTCGCGCTCCCGACCTATACCCTTGACAATGTCCGCCACGTGAGCGGCGATTTTTGTGGCCACCACCCCCTCTTTCACATCTTCGATGTCCGGCAGGCAAAGATGCTCAGCTGGACTGACATAACAAAGGTAGTCTGCCCCCGCCCACGCTGCAATTGCACCTCCGATTGCACCGACGAGATGGTCGTAGCCAGGAGCTATGTCCGTCACGATTGGTCCAAGCACATAGAACGGTGCCCCTTTGCAGATAGTTTTTTCGAGTCTGACGTTCGCCTCGATGTGATCGAGCGGCAAGTGCCCGGGTCCCTCGATCATCACCTGTACATCTTTCGCCCAGGCCCGCTCGACGAGTTCGCCGAGCGTGAGCAACTCCTGAAACTGGGCCACATCTGAGGCATCTGCAAGGCACCCCGGGCGCATCCCATCGCCGAGGCTGAGCGTGAGGTCGAACTCCCGAGCCAGCTCAAGCAGATAGTCGAACTCCCTGTAAAGCGGGTTCTCTTCATTGTTGTGAATTATCCAAGCCGCGAGGAATGAACCACCACGACTCACGACTTCGAGCAGCCTGCCGCTTCGTTTCAGAGCTTCGATTGCAACTTTGGTGACGCCGCAGTGCACGGTAACGAAATCGACGCCATCTTCGGCATGCCTTCGGATAGCGTTAAAAATATCGTCCGAGCTCATGTCCACTATATCGCCTCGCTTAGTCACCTCGATACCTGCATGGTAGATCGGCACGGTCCCCACGGGCACGTTTACGGCGCGGAGGATTCGCCTTCTGACCTCATCGATGTCACCGCCTATGCTGAGGTCCATCACCGTGTCGGCCCCATACTTGACCGCGATTCTTGCCTTCTCGACCTCCTCATCGATGTTTGAGTAGTCGGGCGAGGTACCGATGTTGGCGTTTATTTTCGTTCGCAACCCCTCGCCTATGCCTTGAACGCTGACATTTTCGCGTCCCACGTTGCGGGGGATGATCATTCTGCCTGCCGCTATGCCCCGTAATAAAAATTCGACAGGCTTTCCCTCAGCTTTCGCGACCACCTCCATCTCGGGCGTCACCATGCCGCGCTTGGCCTCCGTCATCTGCATAATCATGACCTCGATACAAAGTGCTTACCTAAGTTGAAAAGGCTTTCATTTTTAAATCCGGAGGTTTAGTCATAAAACTGGAGGTGGCCGAATGGCAATTCAAGTTGTTAAAAAAGATGGCAAGACCGAACCCTTTCAGCGCCAGAAAATAGTCAATGCGTGTACAGCCGTGGGGGCCCCCGCAGATGTCGCTGCAGGTATCGCTGACGAGATCGAAAAGTCGGCGCGCGACCAGATTCCGACGAGCGAAATCCGAGCGATGGTCATAGACCGGCTTGGCAAGATAAAGCAGGATTGGGCAAAAAACTGGGCGCAGCACGAGCAGACTAAAGGGAAGTAGTTCCTTCTCCCTGCGCCAAATTGCAGCAGATGATGGGGTGGCATGAGGTCCAGCGTTATTGCCATCCCCACCTATTTCTGGGTGCTCGAGCTGGCGAAAAACATGGGCAACTTGGCCAACGAACTAAAGGTTAAAATTGGAAGCGAACTCACCATACAAAAGGTAATCTGATGGTCCAACGTGGTATGATAATTGGAAGGTTTCAACCACCTCATCGTGGCCACATTGAGGTCTCGAAGCAGATCCTGCGCGAGGTGGACGAGCTGATTGTGGGGATAGGGAGCGCGCAGGAGAGCCACACGTCCGAGAACCCCTTCACCGCAGGCGAACGGGTGCTCATGTTAACCCATGCACTGGCTGAGGCTGAGATTGACCTTTCGCGCGTGCACCTAATCCCCATCCCCGACGTAAACAACAATGCCATCTGGGTCTCACACGTGCTCTCGCTTTCCCCGCCTTTTGAAATCGTCTATTCGGGCAACCCGCTGGTTCGACGCCTCTTCAAGGAGGCTGGGTTCAAGACGCGCAAGCCGCCGATGTTCAAGCGCAAGGAGTACTGGGG
>JAUWBP010000094.1 GCA_030601665.1 Hadesarchaea archaeon
CACCAGATAACCGCTAGCCAAGTCGATGCCGATAAACTGGACTTCCTCGTGCGCGACTCCTACTTCACAGGTGTCGAATACGGGCGCATCGACATAAGCAGACTCGTGCAGGCAATGGAAGTCTGCGATGGGGATGTGGCAATAGATCTGAAGGCACTTTACGCACTCGAGGCGTTCATGATTGCCCGCTACGAGATGTTTCTAGCAGTTTATTACCATCATACCGTCCGTGCCGCTGAAATCTTGCTCCACAAGGCGATGGACTACACCCACGAACTCATCGGGCTCACGACTTTCAAAGATGTCGATGAATTTTTGCGCATGGATGACGCGTACGTGACGACCAAACTGCGCGAGCTTGACCCAAAAGAGTTCGAGGACCCGGAAAAACGAAAGCTAGCCGAGCTGGCAAAGGCCGCGATGACGAAGCTCGACAACAGAAAATTATTGAAGGCAGCCTACCAGCGCGATGTTCACATCCGTGACCCTTACGTTGCGAAGCTGCTCAGCGACGAGGCGGTGCGCCATCAGAAAGAGATTGAAATAGCGAAGCGCGCAGGGGTCGATCCCGAGGCCGTAATCGTCGATGTGCCAACGCTTGACTCAATTCCATACTATCCACGGGAAATTGACCCCATGGAGGTACCCGTGTATCGGGTGACGAGCGAGGGGAAGAAGGAGATCGTACAGCTTTCAAACTACTCGCGTTTAATCAACGTCCTTAAGGGCTACATCGACATCATCCGCGTCTACACCCTGCCCGAGCATCGAGCCAAGATTGAACGCGCGGCCGCAGATGTTTTCAAAACACTCCCCTTTGCGGCCCAGATTAGCATGTGAGTATCAAGTGTATTGTAGTTTTAGAAATTGAGTAGGTTTACAGATTTTTGTTTGGGCGAACTCTTCAAGTTCTAGTAAATGCCTATCGGAAGTGATTAAGTAATCCGCTTCCCCTTCAAGAGCACATTCCAAGAATTTGTTATCCTCCGGATCTTCTTTGACCGTAAAAACTTTTTTAGTCGGCTTGACTTTTGAAGCGTTCACAAAAAGACTTTGTATCTTCTCCCGAAACTCTCTCTCAGCCCTTACGTTCTTCAAGATCAACCTTACTTCTTTACGAAGTCGAGGGGAGAAAATTAATTTATGTTTGTTCTCGAGGCAGAGGTCGATGATTCTTGCCGAAGCGCTTTTTCGGTTAAAGTAAGCCGCGATGAAGACATTCGTGTCTAAAACCACCTTCAACAATTTCCGCTCCCGAAAATTACAGCACGGCGCTAGCTAGTTTCCTTATCTCTGCTTGAACTTTGTCGCATGAGCGCGTGCCATTAACTATTTTTAATCCCTCCCGTCTAGCGATACGCAGGTAATTTCGGCGTACTCGTTGTTGAAGCCGCAGGTTTCTTTCGAATTCATCGAGCCTGCGCGATGACTTGATTCGAGCAAACGCGATCTCGGCGGGCACATCGATTAGGATTCCCAAGTCAGGCCTGAGCGCACATTTGTTAATCGAACTTATCCAGTTCGTCGGCAATCCTCGCGCCGACTGGTATGCGAGAGATGAGCAAACGTATCGTTCGTTTAGCACCACCTTCCCAGCTTTGAGGGCGGGCTCGATAACGTCCGAGATGTGTTGCACCCTATCGGCGGCGAACAACAGCGCCTCGGCAGCGATGGGGAGCTTGAGCTTTCCCCTCAAGATGCGTTTGATGACTCTTCCGATTGTATCGTTCGTTGGCTCATCTGTAATGATCACCCTGTGGCCGTGGGAACGAAGCCATCTCGCGAGCAACTTGACGTGAGTGCTCTTGCCGCACCCGTCGACCCCCTCGATAGAGATAAACTTCCCTTTCATGTTGACACCAGAGTCCCTAACCTCAACAAACCTATGTAGCTATTGGTCATCCCGAGGGTATGGGTAGGCACAGCAGGAACACGATGAAGGTCACCGCGGCGAGCGATTTCTGACGCTTCGATAGTTTTGAAACATCGTCGAGCGCTCCCGTGTGATAGCCCCTGAACAACAGGAGGATGAGGAGGCCAAATATCCAGAGCGGGAGCTGGGGGAAGAAGAGGCCAAAGAGGAGTAGGGATAAGCCGAGCGCACGCGTGAGTCCGTAGTGCCGCTCCCGACTCATCACCCCCCGCGCAACGTGCCCACCATCGAGCTGCCCAGCGGGAAGCAGGTTGAACATCGTCACGAGAAGCATCACCCATCCTGCGAATGCGAGCGGGTTAATAGTCATGCTAGCTGGCACATGGCCGAATGTAAGGAGCTGTAACATAACAAATATTGCCGGAAAAAACGGGAGGGAATCTCCTACAGGGGGGATCTCTGGTTTTGATAGCATCAGACCGACGGCGGTGAGTGGGAGGGCTACGAGGAAACCGAACAGTGGCCCGCTCGCTCCCAACTCGACCAAAGCCTCCTTCGTCGGGATTGGACTTTTGATACGGATAACCGCACCTAGGGTACCAAGCATTGTCGGTGCCGGGATAAAATATGGCAAGGTCGACTCAACCCCATTTCGCCACGCTGCAATTTTGTGGCCGAGCTCATGCGTCCCCAGCATCAGCATGATCGTGCCGGAGAACAAGGCAGCGTATAAGGTCTTTCCATCGAAGATCCAGTAGTAGCCAGCCACGAAGGTTGTTAGAAAGGTTGCGCCTAGGAGGAGCAAATTCACTGCGATGTTGCCTTTGCTGACGCGCGGATATTTCATCATAATCAACCTGAGCTCGCCCTCGCGTCCGCGCATCACCGGTAGGTAACCCTTCTGCTTAGAGTCGTCCAACAAGGAACGAAATGACCGTTTCGAGTTCGGCGCGGCCACTTCAAATTTTATCCTGTCTTTCGAGGTGACGAAGTCAGAGATTTTGAAATGCTTCGCCACGAGTGCTAGGGGTTCAGCCAATCGCTTGGGCAGCTCCCTGGCGGCGACTTTCATATCCTCACCGCATTGTGGACACTCGCCAGGGACGAGTTCGCCGACCTCTCGCGCCGACATCCGGTAATCGAAGTACTTGCACTTGAGGCACTCGAGCCTCGCGACCGGGGGTTTCGTCATCCCTCTCTCCACCTACTCTTGATACCCTTGCCACCGCTGATAGAGCTGGTGTTCGATCCTAAGCACATCGAGGATTCGCCCGACGATGAAATCGACTAGGTCGGGAATCACCTTGGGTTTGTGGTAAAACGCTGGCATCGCTGGCAAGATTGTCGCCCCAGCGCGTCGAAGCTTAATCATGTTTTCGAGATGAATGAGATTGAGCGGCGTTTCCCGAGGGACGACCACGAGATGGCGCCCCTGCTTGAGCATGACG